>NZ_JBXWIV010000004.1:0-281619 GCF_058197955.1 Janibacter sp. CoH_79_TC_3 | reverse complement strand
ACTTGCATCTTAAAGTCTAGATCGTAACGCATAAAAATACCCCATAAGTTGTGTCCAACTTATGGGGGTCAGTTCATTATACGGCCTTTTTTAATCATATATATCTTCTTTTATAAAGGTATTTATTTAGCCAAAACGCGTCAATAACCAATCTTCCATCCGGCGCAGCGGGACGCGTAAATTGGTTGAATGCATCACCACGCCGCCGCTTAAACCGACCAAGCAACCAATAATAGTATCAAACAAACGTGCCAAAATGACTTCTTGATAAGCTTGCTCAGAAAACGGTAAGCCACTGCCGTATTCGGCAATAAATATCGTTAGCGGTGTGATAAATATCACCGCCAGCCCATAGTGGCGGTCAACCAAGGTTTCAATACACAGCATCATTGCCAATATCGCCAGCGCCACGCCCCATATCGGCAAACCCCACGATAGCATCCAACCCGCCAGCCCCACGCCTAATATCGTCCCAAGCAAGCGATGTATCTGCTTAATCCACATGGTACGCAAATGAATACCTTGGATAATCAAAAAGCAGCTGACCGCCGCCCAATACGGATTTGATAAATTTAAGGTAAGCGCGATAACTAGCGCTAAACTGACAAAACCGGCGACAATCACACTTTCCGTGATGGTATCGGGCTCATAGCTATAAGTAGGTGTCGGCGTTGATGGGCGCGTCGCCAATAAAAACAGCGAATATAACAGTGCCATCACCAAAGCAAAGCCGCTGCCGAGCATTACCAAACCCGTAGCTGGCATGACGTCTTCTAAGGGCAGCGGTATAAATAGCGCAATCGCTCCCGCCATCATCACGAACAAGCCTGCGGGTGGCGGCTGGCGATAATAACGCCCAAAAATTACGATACCAAAAGCCATCAAGGTAAATATCGGCAATTTTAATGGCGGGATTTGCTGTGCTATCAAACCGAGCGCGAAGCACAACGACATCGAAAAGCCCCATGCCATCACTGTCACCAACCGATACGGCAGCTTACCGACTAAGGGTACGTTTAAAATAACCATCGCCCCCAAAGACGCTTTGATACCAGACGATAAGGCGTCAAAGTAGGCACCCACAAATACCGGAAAGCTAATCGCAATCGCGGCTATAATCGGCATATGCCACGGGCGCTTGCTACGATTGACCGTCAGCAAGTGATGGAGCTCACCGTCGATGAGATTTTTTAAGCGCGCAAATAATGCTATTAGCCAAGATGCTGGCGTTACCTTGTGTTGTGACTTATGTTTTGTTTGGCGCTTTAATGCGCTCATAATTGGCTTTCTTTTATTCATCATTCATCTTATTAATTCACGTAAATCATATCGTTAAATATTTTTGCTACTATCGTCTATCTTTAAACCACATTATGCGAGTTACAGACAGTTCAAAATAAAAAGGGTCATTCAAAACAATATTCTATATTTATAACCAAATGTTTTGTTTTAAATATCCAATTATGAATATTAGTTATTAGTTGTATATTTGTCGCTATAGAAGATTTATACTGACCTCAATGCCAAAACAGCTATTTTTTATCAAGGACGCCTTAACGGTTATCGAAATGGATAAGCTGTTCTTAATAAAACTACATGACAACGCCTGATATTGTCCACCATTACCCCAAATAATTAAACAACCGCTTCCATAAACTGTAGCTTACCTACTAAGCTGACAGTCTATATTAGCGAATAACCAAAGAGAGCGACTATGTTAACTTACAAAGCACCTTTGCGTGATATCAAGTTTTTGATAAATGATGTTTTTGACTTCCAAACCCACTATAAAGATTTAGACAACGGCGAAAACGCTGATCCTGAAACGGTTGATATGATTCTTCAAGGTATGGCTGACTTTGCCGAAAACGTCCTTGCACCACTTTATCAGCCAGCAGATGCAGAAGGCTGTCATTTTGAGAATGGCGTGGTTACGACTCCTAAGGGCTTTAAAGAAGCTTATAACCAGTTCGTTGAAGGCGGCTGGCAAGGTATTTCGTACCCTGAGAAATTCGGTGGTATGAACCTACCAATGTCAATCAACTTGATTAAAGCTGAAATCATTGGTACGGCTAACTGGCCTTGGGCAATGTATCCTGGGCTATCGACTGGTTGCATCAATACCATTATGCAATATGGTACGGATGAGCAAAAAGAAACTTACTTGCATAAACTGGTTGAAGGCTCTTGGGCGGGCACCATGTGTCTGACTGAACCACAATGTGGTACGGATTTGGGTCAAGTTAAGTCAAAAGCCATCCCGCAAGAAGACGGCAGCTATAAGCTTAGCGGCACTAAGATTTTCATCTCAAGCGGTGAGCATGATTTAACTGAAAACATTATTCACATCGTACTAGCGCGCCTACCAGATGCACCAGAAGGCACACGCGGTATCTCATTATTTATCGTACCAAAATTCTTGCCAAATGCTGAAGGCGAAATCGGAGAGCGTAATGGCGTTGGTTGTGGTTCAATTGAACACAAAATGGGCATCAGCTCATCAGCGACTTGTGTCCTGAACTTTGATGATGCGGTTGGTTACCTGATTGGTGAGCCAAACAAAGGTCTAAAAGCCATGTTCACCTTTATGAACACCGCCCGTATCGGTACTGGTATCCAAGGTTTGGCGCATACTGAATTGTCATTCCAAAATGCCCTACCATACGCTAAAGACCGTCGTTCTATGCGCACCTTGTCAGGTACCAAAGAGCCTGAAAAAGTTGCTGATGCCATCATTCATCATGCAGACGTTCGCCGTATGCTATTGACCCAAAAAGCCTTTGCAGAAGGCGGTCGCTCAATGATTTATCATTCAGCTCGCTATGCGGATAAAATGTCTCAAGGCATCGCCAATGGTGATGATGCAGAATTTGAGAAATGGGATGACAAGCTTGGTTTCTACACGCCAATCCTTAAAGGCTTCTTAACTGAGCTTGGTATTGAAGCGGCCAAACACGGTCAGCAAGTGTATGGCGGTCACGGTTATATCAAAGAATGGGGCATGGAGCTGATCGCTCGTGATGCTCGTATCGCAACCATGTACGAAGGCACGACTGGTATCCAAGCACTAGATTTATTGGGTCGTAAAGTTATCTTGCAGTCTAAAGGCAAAATCATCCGTGATTACACCTCAAGCATCATGAAATGGTGTGGCGAGTATGCCTTAGATAAAGACATGCGCAAATTCGTTTGGGCATTGACTAAGCTATGTGCTGAGTGGAACACTTTGACTGTCCGCTTGATGCTAATGGCACGTAAAGACCGTGAAATCATCTCAGCGGCATCAGATGACTTCTTGATGTACTCAGGTTATGTGATGATGGGTTATCACTGGGCGCGTATGGCAGCGGTTGCTTATGACAAGCTTGAAAACGGCGGCACTGAATCACCAGAATTCTATAAAGCCAAAATCCAAACTGCTGAGTTCTATTTCGATAAGTTGTTGCCACGTACTTCAGGTCATGCCGAAGGTATGGTTGCACCAAGCAGCAGCATGACAGCAATGGACATCGACAACTTTGCTTTCCTAGATTAGAATTGCAAAAGTATTAATTAATGATTGATAAGAAAAGCGCCTATTATTTAGGCGCTTTTTTATGCTTAACTAAAAGTAATAAAGCTGGAAATAATAGATAACAAACTCAGTGAGGAGATCATGATGTTTTCCATTCATAACAAGAGCAACTTATTAACCACACGGGCTATAAACACGCTGTTACTTAGTGCTACCTTGATAGGCGTTAGCGCCAATAGTGCATTGGCTAAAAGTAGCGACACCCCTATTCATTTTGCGAAAGGTGCTATCAGTAGCACGGTGACTGGGAAATTAAAACCCAATGAAAATGAACGTTGGTATCGCTTTGATGCGAGCAGCTGGCAATATGCCATTATTAACATTGCGCCTCTAGCTGGTACGCCTGAGACTGCCAATGTCGGCGTGCTACATATGCCAAACGGCACCCAAGATGGCACCAAAGGCGGTATCGTTTATCAAGGTTGCCTACCCGCAACCGGAGAATATCGCTTACGTATCGCGCGCAATCTGATGGCGACACAAGGTAAAATGGCGGGTTATAAGGTTGAGGTGATGATATTACCTAAGTATGCCAGTGAATCCTTATGCGAGTATTTATAACGATTCATAGCATTTTATAACCAATAGCTTTCAGCGATAGCAAACCTTTTAACTTCTCAGTATTTTTCACTACTCAGCCTTTCGCTCCTCAGTAGGCTAACCGCTGAGCATTCTAACTGCCAAGCATTTGCTTATGATAAATCGCGCTGATCTCTTCCACTTCAACACATATCTGTATGTCTACTCGCCCTGATTGCTCGCCATCTAACGCCCCTTCTATGGCAGCCGTTAATAGCTCAGCGAGCTGATGCCGTATGACCTCATCACGACCGCTCATTATTTTGAGATGCGCATAAATAAAGCCACTGCGTTGCTCATCGTCTGCAACACCCACCAAGAATGTCTCAATCGGTATCATGCGCGTTTTGATATCAGTTGGCTTACCAAAATGCCCACTGTCCCATAATGCTTGATTTAATGCTCTAAGAAATGATTCTTCATGAGTAATGATGACATTTGGCGTCACTTGAATGGTTAAATGTGGCATAGGTAAAATCCTTAGAAAGGGCAAAGCCTGCTAGAAATTAATCATCAACAATATCTGCAAAGTTTGCAGCAAGGGTGGTTGCTAATTGCTTAGGCGGCAATTCAATCTCCAAACCTCGGCGACCGCCACTGACATAGATACTGATTTGCTCTTGCGCGGAGGCATGTATGAGAGTCGCTAAGCGCTTTTTTTGACCCAACGGACTGACGCCGCCAAGCACATAGCCGGTAGTTCGTTCGACCTGCTTAGGATCGGCCATTTGTACTTTTTTGCAGGGTAGCATTTTATTAACAGATAGCGCCTTGGCCATTTTTTTGAAATTTAAGGTTTTATCCACGGGTAAAATAGCCACTGCCAGCACGCCAGTATCGGTTATAACCACCAAAGTTTTAAACACACGCTCGGCAGCAATTGCCAGTTTTTCAGCAGCTTCCAAACCAAAAGACGCAGCATTACTGTCGTGAGTATATTCATGCAGCTTATAATCAAGGTTACGTTGTTTGGCAAGTTTGATAGCAGGAGTCATAATGTTTTTAGCTTAGATAAAAGGTTAGAGAATAAATTTAAAAAGGATTTAAAGAACAATATCTTAATCCTGCTTTAATCTTAATACAATATGACGTGAAATCGCTAATTTTTCTACCTATGACTTCAAAGAATTGCGCCTTTCAATAACAATCTTATCTGATATATTCTCTGGTGATAATGTTAATATTAACAGTATATACAGACACCATATATCGCTTTGATGGCTTTTATGGCATCATAAGCACAATATATTTGACTAATTTTGATACTGATTATGATACCGAAGTTCTTAAAAAAACGGATTTTTAAAGCGCCAGTAACGACTGGCGACACGGCAGCGACTAAGGATTTAGACACTGATATCAGCCCAGTCGTGCCAAAAACCTATTCTAATGCACCGATTAATCAGCTGTATCGTAAGCTATCGGGACAGATGCTTGATGTTGCCGTTAAGCCAAAGCTATTGGGCGAATTGCCTGAGTTTGATGACGACGACAATATCCTCAGGTTTTATGTGCTGCAAGACTATTCGCGCTCCAACAGTATTTTGATTGACCTGCAAACGCAAGAGCACAATCTGCCACCCGCCTTGGTTGGGGTACAAGATATTGCCCACGGCATTAAAGAAAATGCGGCGATTATATTTTTACATCATCCACATGCCAAAGACAGCCAGCTATCCCCTCGCTTATCGCGCTTAGTTTCTGCCGTTTTGCAATACCCAGAATTGAAAGTGCGCTTGGTACCCGTCTCCATCCTATGGGGACGCGCGCCAGAAAAAGAAGACTCGTTATTTAAGCTATTGACGGCTGATAACTGGCAAGACCCCAGTATCACCAAGCAGCTATTTAATATCGGCGTCATGGGACGCGACACCTTTGTGCAATTCCATCCGCCACAAGACTTGCGTACGCTTATTAATGACAGTCTTAAAGGCGATGGCGAAGGATTTTCTATATTCGATTCAGTGGCCAGCGATTTAACAGATAGCTTCGCACAAGACAGTTTATTAAAAGACAGCACTTTAGAAGACAGTACTTTAGAAAATAGCGAATTAAAAGCTAACGATTTAAAAGATAGCAGCAGTATCGTAAAGGATAGCGACGAAGCGCCGAGCTATGCCATGGTTGCAGCCGCTGATGGCAATCGCGAACTTGTGCGCTCGTTGCAACAACAGCTTAATATTTACTTAGACAAACAGCGTGCCAGTATGCTCGGTCCTGATTTGTCAGACAGACGCAACTTGGTCGATAAGCTGGTATATTCGCCAGCTATTAAACATGCTATAGAAGCTGAAGCCGCTGAGTCAGGTACCAGCGTACGTGAAGCGCGTATGTTGGCAAAAGGCTACGCTAATGAGATGGTTAATGACTATTCGCACTCGATTGTGCGTGGTTTTTATAAATTCCTTACTTGGTTGTGGACCCAGCTTTATGATGGCGTCGAAGTACATCACTTTGAGCGTGTGCGTGAGCTAGCGGCAGATCACGAACTGGTTTATGTGCCTTGTCACCGTAGTCATGTCGACTATCTACTGCTCTCTTATGTCATCTACAAGCGCGGCCTGAGCATTCCTTATGTTGCTGCCGGTGACAATTTAGATGTGCCAGTATTAGGGCCATTATTACGCGGTGCTGTTGCCTTTTATATTCGTCGTAGCTTCCGTGGTAACGCGCTGTATACCGCGGTACTGCGTGAATATATGCACACATTGATTACCCGTAATACGCCAATTGAGTACTTTATCGAAGGTGGTCGTTCGCGTTCAGGACGACTGTTACCGCCGAAGATGGGTATGCTGGCAATGACAGTGCACAGTCAATTACGTCATTCTGTGAAGCCAGTGGTATTTATACCGACCTATATCGGTTACGAGCGCATTATGGAAGGTGGTACCTATGTTGGTGAGCTAAAAGGCAAACCAAAAGAATCTGAATCGTTAATAGGTTTACTCAAAGTTGGGCGTAAGATTGAGCGTATTTTTGGCAATGTACATTTAAGCTTTGGCACGCCGCTATACCTTAGCGACTTTATGACAAAATTTGATGTACCGGCCAACAGCTTACCTGCTGACCGCACCGATACGCCGCTCGATGATAAAACCAGCGCTATGGTCGATAATATCGGCGTCAAAGTGATGCAGCATATCAATAAAGCAGCGGTTATTACCCCTGTATCACTATTATCGTTGGTATTATTATCCGCACCAAAATCGGCGCTTGACGAAGAAATTTGCCGTGAGCAAATTGCCCTATATCAAGGTCTGGCGCAGCAGCTACCTTACTCAGCTGATACCGTCATCACCGATATGTCGCCGCAGCAAATCATCGATTATGGTATTAAGCTCAAGCTTATCGAGCGTATACCGCATATCTTGGGCGATATTATTCAAATTGCCGGCAAGCAAGCTGCTCTACTTAGTTATTTCCGTAATAATATCCTCCATGTCTTTATTTTATTATCATTCCTAGCGGCATTGGTAGCGCGCAATGGTCGCATCGAGCGCAGTCGTTTGAACAGTATTGCCGAGCAATTATATCCATTTCTTCAAAGCGAGCTGTTCTTATACTATCCAGCCCATGGTTTGGCGGAAACACTCGACAAAAAAGTCGATAGCCTCATCGCCAATGGACTGATTATAGAATTAAGCGATGGCATGCTGAGCGTCCCTGAAACAAATAGCAAATGCTATCAGCAGCTACAAGTGCTGGCCACACCGGTTGAACAAAGCCTTGAGCGTTACTTTATGACCCTTGCGCTACTTGCGCAGCAAGGCTCGGGTAATCTGACTGAAAACGAAGTTGTTGACCTCTGTCATCTATTGGGTCAGCGCTTGTCAGTACTATATGCTGACGACATTCCTGACTTTTTCGACCGTGCGCTATTTACCAGTTTTATCGGTGCTTTGACTCGTCTTGATTATCTACAAAAAGAGGAAGAAACCGGTATATTAACTTTTGATCAGCGCATCGATGATATTGCTCATCATGCTAAATATGTATTGAGCCCTGATATGATGCAAATTTTGCAACAAGTGGCTAGCCTCAATGAAGAAGAGATTGCTCATGCGATTACTGAGATTAGTAATAAAAAGCAGCGTAAATTTGGCCGTAAACGTTAACTTATAGTCCGCAACATTCAATCATTTAGCACAAAAAAAGACCTCTAATCAATTAGAGGTCTTCTTTATTATATAAAAATTTTAAACAGCTACTTTAAGTAGAAATCTTTTTATACTTCATACGCTTAGGACTGGCATCATCACCCATGGTCTTTTTGCGATAGGTTTCAAACTCAGAATAGTTACCATCGAACCAAACTGGGCCTTCCTCTTCAAATGCCAAGATATGAGTGGCAATACGGTCAAGGAACCAGCGATCATGCGAGACCACCATGACTGTACCTGGGAATACTTGGATTGCATCCTCTAGCGCACGTAAGGTTTCGATATCCAAATCGTTTGAAGGTTCATCAAGGAGTAAGACGTTGGCACCCTGCTTTAGCGTTTTCGCTAGTTGCAGGCGGTTACGCTCACCACCTGATAGTTGACCGACATGCTTTTGTTGGTCTGAACCTTTGAAATTAAAGCGACCAATATAAGCGCGACTTGGCGTTGTATAGTCGCCAACGGTAATGATATCAAGCCCGTCAGAGATTTCTTCCCAAACCGTTTTGCTGTCATCTAAGTTGTCACGTACCTGACCAACATAAGCGACTTTTACACTTTCACCCAATTCGACTGAACCGGTATCTGGCGTATCACGTTCGGTAATCATGTTGAATAGCGTGGTTTTACCCGCACCATTTGGACCGATAATACCGACGATAGCGCCTGCTGGAACGTTAAAGCTAAGGTTTTCATAAAGTAAACGGTCACCAAATGATTTAGAGATATCATTCACTTCGATGACTTTATTACCCAAACGTGGACCCGGTGGAATATAAATCTCAGAGGTCTCGTTACGCTTTTGGAACTCTGTTGAGTTCAACTCTTCAAAACGCTGGACACGAGATTTAGACTTCGCCTGCTGACCTTTTTGGTTTTTACGAATCCAATCAAGCTCTTTTTTCAGCGCTTTAGCAAAGGATTCTTCTTGCTTATTCTGCTGCTCTAAACGGGTGTTCTTTTGCTCAAGCCACTCAGTATAGTTGCCTTCATACGGATAGCCATGGCCACGGTCAAGCTCCAAAATCCACTGAGCAACGTTGTCCAAGAAATAACGGTCATGGGTAATGGCAACGATAGTACCGCTGTAGTTCTGTAGGAACTGCTCTAACCATGCAACGGACTCAGCGTCCAAATGGTTAGTAGGTTCGTCAAGTAACAGCATATCTGGGCGTGATAATAGCAGGCGGCATAGTGCCACACGGCGTTTTTCACCACCAGACAGTTTGCTGACATCCGCATCCCAAGGTGGCAGACGCAAGGCATCAGCCGCTTTTTCTAACTGAGTATTTAAGTTATGCGCATCCCATGCTTGGATGATGTCTTCCATCTTGCCTTGTTCTTCAGCAAGCTTATCAAAGTCTGCATCGGGTTCAGCATATTCTGCATAAATGGCATCTAAACGAGCAAGTGCATCTAAGGCTTCACGCATACCGTCTTCAACGTTACCACGGACATCTTTGCTGTCGTCAAGCTGTGGTTCCTGCGGCAGGTAACCAATTTTGGTGCCAGTTTGCGCGCGTGCTTCACCACTAAATTCAGTATCCACGCCCGCCATAATGCGTAGCAAGGTTGATTTACCTGAACCGTTGATACCTAGTACACCGATTTTGGCGCCAGGGAAAAACGATAGGTTGATGTTCTTTAAGATTTCACGCTTAGGTGGAACAAGTTTTGACACGTTGTTCATCGTGTAAATATATTGAGCCATTAACACTCCGATAGACTGCATAGACGAGGCTGACAAATCCTATTCAGCAATAGTGCCAAACGGACTGCGCCTCAAAAATCAGGGTTATAAATTGTCTGCCATTATCGCATTGTGGCGCAACCCCTGCAAGCTAACAGGCTGTTTTAGCTATCGTTTCGCACCTTTTAACTTTTTTTGCTGTCTTTTTGCTGATAGAGGTCTGTTTTATCAGCTTTCTATCAAAAAAACTTTATTAAAAATCATTCATTACAAACTCTTGCAGCGATGTTTGACATAAAGTAAGGCTATTAACATTCGTCCTATCTAGCCTTACGGTAAATGACTAGAAACTTAACTTAAAAACGCCCACAATAACCCAGATAAGACGTTTAAGAGTAATAAGACGTTTAAGAGTAAGATGTTTAGCATTGAAAGATGCTTCAGACTAGAAGTAAAATAAACGTCTGATTAATAGCTAGTAATAATTATAAATATTAATAATGGAGAGTTTCTATGAGTAATGATAACAAACAGAATCTAGATATCGTACACGATGAGCAAGCGAAGCGTTTTGAGACCTCAATCGATGGTCATACTGGTTATATTAGCTATCAAGAGCGTGATGATAAATTGGTCTACGACCATACCATTGTACCGCAGGAATTAGGCGGCCGCGGCGTAGGCTCGGCATTGGTCAAACATGCGTTAAACTATGCGCGTGACAATAATAAAAAAATCGTACCACAATGTTCGTTTGTTGCCTCTTATATCGATAAGCACCCTGAATATCAGGACCTGCTATAGTGCAGGTAAGTTATGAGCGTTTTTAGCGCTATATAACAATGATAGTTTTTACTACCAACCGCTATACTAGAGCTATATACTCTAAATATTGACGCCTCACAGCCCTCCTATCTTTCTGATGTTTTTCATTATTTATTTGCAGCCAAATAAATAATAAGATATCCGTAATAGGTGGGTTTTTTGTCCCAAAGTTTTTGTAGTCTACGCGCTTATCACGTGAGTAAAAACGCCTGAAGCTCATCGTAATCGCCACACTATTTTATCGTTAATAGTGATTTTTCCATCCACCATAATAATAAAGGATATCACCATGAGTAGTTTATCTAATCAACAAGTTGATTTGCAGTTGGAAGAATTGCCAGGCTGGCAGCGTGAGGGTAATAGCATTGTCAAAAGCTATCACTTTAGCGATTTTATTGAAGCCATGAGCTTTATGAACCAAGCGGCTTTTCATGCTGAAGCATTAGAGCATCATCCTGAATGGAGTAATACCTACAATGTGGTCGAAGTTCGCCTGACTACTGGTGATACCGGCGGTATTACTAGCCATGATGTTCGTTTGGCAAAACGAATGGAGCATATCATCCAACCTAAAACCTTTTAGTATTTGATAGTAGGTTTGATGGCGTTGATAGCAATCAAATCTACAAATATTAGCCATAAAAAAAGTCCTCTATAGAGGACTTTTTCTTATTACTACAATGAATACTTAAAATCTAAGCAGTCACTGTTCTCTATTACATACGGCGGCTAACAAATGCGACAATGAATAGAATCACAGCAATGGCTAGTAGAATGTAGGCAAAGTTTGCAGATAGGCCAGCAACACCGCCAAAACCTAGGAAACTTGCAATCAATGCGATAACGGCAAAAATAATAGCCCAACGAAACATAATATTCTCCTCAAATAATGATTGAAAACTAGGTATAAAAATAAGTCCAGTAAATACTTATAAGCAAGTCATTAGCTTATTAAGCCAATTATTGACTAATTCGATTTACTAGCAATATCTTAATTACCTAATATTTTACTTTTTGTTTTTAATACTACTTATAACTGCTTACGAATATAGATTAGCAATGATTGCCTCTAAAAAACGTTCATTTTGGTAATAATGTCGATAGGTTATGTAAACTTTGTAGCAAATCTTACCGTTTTGAAGTTTTTACTTGGCTTTTCAGGACTTATGTGCAGAGACAGTAAACGATTACGTAAACTCGCTTATTTTTATGAGAAAATTTGCTATAGCTTTCAATGCCAATTTTCTTATGCCCTATCCCAGAGTGCTGACAGGCATTACTCTCAAATGGTTATTTAGCAAAAGTCACTTATAAAGAAGTTATTTAAGAAAAGTCATTGGGTAAAAATAATTTACCGATGCGCTTGAGAACAAGCATTTAATAATGCTCGTTTAACAGTTACCATTTAATAAGAGCCAATCAATAAGGAAAATAAATATGAATACGGATTCTTCAAACAATACAAAAACGTCAAATGATGAGCAGTCAACTTCTAGCGAAAAACGTCCTTATGCGGTGGTTCTATACGGAGCAACAAGCTTTGTTGGACAGATTACCGCGCATTATTTAACAGAGTTTTTATCGAACACTAAAGACAAAAATGGCGCTAACGTTACTTGGGCGATAGCCGGTCGTGATGAGGAAAAACTTAATGAGCTGCAATCTAAGCTTGCTAGCAAAGTTGACATTATCATTGCGAATAGTGACGATGCAGCTAGCCTCGATAAAATGACCAAGCAAAGCCAAGTTATTATTTCAACCGTTGGCCCTTACCTAAAATATGGCGAGCCTTTGATTAAATCTTGCGTGAATAACGGTACCGATTATGTCGATCTCACCGGTGAAGCCATCTTTATCAAAGATATGATGGATAAATATCAGGATACGGCAAAACAAAGTGGCGCGCGTATCGTCAACTCTTGTGGTTTTGACTCTATTCCGTCAGATTTGGGCGTGTATTTTACTCAGCAAAAAGCGGAAGAAAAATTTGGCAATGTCTGTGATGTTATCCATATGCGCGTCAAAGCAGCAAAAGGCGGTTTATCTGGTGGCACGATTGCGTCGATGGCAACAATCTTTGAAGAAGTCAGCCAAGATAAATCACGCCGTAAACAAGTGGCAAACCCTTATTTGCTCAATGATGATAAAGACGCGCCAAACGTGCGCCAAGCCAATGTGAGTAAGCCAGAATACGATGACGAGCATAAACGCTGGTTGGCACCTTTTGTCATGGCAAGCATCAATACCCGTATTGTGCATCGCAGTAACCAACTGCTGAGCTATGAATATGGTCGCGACTTCAAATATGACGAAGCGATGTGGATGAAAGATGGCGTAAAAGGCAAACTATCGAGCTATGCAATGAGCGCAGGCTTATTAGGTTTTGCTACTGCTATGATGATTAAGCCAAGCCGAGAGCTATTATCTAAGCACGTGTTACCTAAATCAGGCTCAGGTCCTTCTAAAGAAGAACAAGAAAATGGCTATTTTGATATTCGCCTATTTGGGCAAATTGCCAATAATGACACCATCAATACTAAGGTAACGGGCGATAAAGATCCAGGTTACGGCAGCACCTCACGTATGTTGTCACAAGCGGCATTGTGTCTCGCGCAGGATATTAGTAAAGACGATGTCGGTGGTGGTTTTTGGACGCCTGCTTCGGCGATGGGCGATAGTTTAATTGAACGTTTAGAAGCGCACTCTGGTATTAGCTTCGAAGTAGTCGAAGATTAATAATAGCCATGGTTGAAACCAAAGCAATGTAATTTCAACCAATATAGTAATGACCGCTTCTTGGCAACAAGAGGCGGTTTTTTATTACCTATATTTTTTATTGCTTATGTTTTTTACATCGTTGCCATAAATTTTTTAGACAAATGTTAATAAATAATAAAAGCGTATTTCTTTGGTAAACGATGTTGCCCATTTGCTCTTTTTTAATACATTAAGATACACATTTCCGGACTAATGTCACAGCCATATTGCTAGAACTGACGTAGGATAAAAGAGGTTATGACACGGGTTTTATCTACCGAGCACAAACATACCAAACCCAAAGAAAAATATTAACAATAATTAAGAGGGAAGGATTATGAAAATGAATGTATTAACAGCCACTATTTTGACGTCAGGTGCCGCTATGTTTGCGAGTACCGCCAATGCTAGCATGACGACTGATAACCATGGCAACGTCGGTTATGACAGCTACGATGAATGCGTCATGGCGGTCAAAGATGGCTCTGCCAAATTTTATACCCCTTATACTTATCAAAAACCAAAGATGCAAACGGGTGAAGCTTCTATCAAGAAAATGCGCTTATCTGAAGTGATGATTCCTAAAACTGTCGTAAATAATAATAACTTGAAAGCAAGTGGCTATACAGCCGGTGCTTGCGACTTAGGGGTTGGACAGTCAAATGGTCGCTACGGCGTTTCAGGCGCTTTAGTAGGTAAATACGTCCCTATTGCCGCTGATATGCCGGTTAACGTCTATATGGATAAAGCGGGTAACCCGGTACGTTTAAGCATGCAACAGTGTGATAACCATTTTAGTGCAAAATTCCCAACGCCTGTCATGAGTGAGGCAAAAGAAACGGAAGCACCCGCACTAGAGGCTGAAATCGCTATCACTGAAGAGCGTAGCATGGAGCCTGTTGTTGTAGAAACTACCCGTGTCATTCGCCCCGGTAAGTACCGTGTAAAAGAAGTCATCATTGCGCCACAAGGTCAAATTAAACGCGTTAATACGGCAAATGGTACTGCTATAGCGATTGAAACAGATGCCAATCAAGCTGTCATCGTTGGTCAAGAAGCAGATGCTGAAATACTTGAAGATACCGAAATCAGTCAAACCTTCCCTGTTATTCGTGTGCCCGATAATAATAAGCAACGCGTTCTCGATCCAAATACTGGTAAATACGTAATTATTGAATAAATCATTGATAATAAATCGATGATAAAAGTATTGAGTCAGCATTTTTATGATTGATTAATACAATGTTAATATAAAAATTTAGATAGAAAAGTAGAGGATCAACTCTACTTTTCTATCTGACAATAACCATACAGTAATTGCACAAAGTCACCTACAAACATAGCTCTGTTAGACTCTTAATCTATGTGCTACTGAACTTACGCTTATTTAGTTGCTATTCTCCCCTTTAGATTTTTATCGCTGATTTAGGTTAGCTTATAAAACTCTTTATACAAATCGATCATGATAATCACTGACTGGTTATCATGATTTTATTTTATCTATAGGGTTAATATTAGTTATATTAAATATATAGATTCGAAATGCTAAATAGATTTGTGATAAAAGGCTGTTATATACAACAGCACATAAAATAAGCGTCAAGTTTGAAATGTTTTAGACTGACATTATAATATTGTAAATTAAGGATTTTATTAATGAAAAAAACAACTCTATCTTTATCGCTACTTATTGGCGCTGCGCTTACTATTCCAAGTTTGGCTATGGCGGCACCTGCTGATACTACAGCAGTAGATATGCAAACTGCTGCTACCTTAGAAGCTGAAGGTAACAATACAAATGATGTAACAGCAGCAAATCAATCTAATCCATTTCAGGTGAGCGAAACCCAAATAATCAAAAGAGCAAAGGTTAATAATATCGCTAGCCAACAGCCAATGACTACTGAGCTACAAGCAGAGCAAGAGAATATGCAAGAAAACATGCAGGCACAACAAGCGGCAATGCAAAACTCTGATGAAGCGATGCAACAACAAGATTTACAACAAGCCATGCTAGATGAAGAAGCAGCTCTACAAGAAGAAACATTATTAGAAAGCGAATAAGATACCGAGCCAATGCAAGCGCTATAAATTATAATTAGCGAAACCAGTCTGAGAGAGAATCCTCCAATATATTCTCAATAAAAAAGGCAGCCATCTGGCTGCCTTTTTTAGTTAATCTGCATGAATAAATATTATTTTTTAGCTTTAGTGACGCCAGCTTCTTGTAATAGCGCACCAAGCGTACCCATTTTACTAGGTGCTTCTTTACTAGATGCTACTGCTTTCTCAGTTCTTGGCGCTTTAACGCGGTTATTAGCGTTGTCTTTATCTTGACGATTGCCACGCGGTTTTGACGGACGCTTATCAGCAGCTGGACGGTTACTAGCTGGACGATTACTACGTGGACGGCTAGCCTTATCGTCAATACCGGTACTTTCAGACGCCTTTGCAGCTGGGCGTACTGGTTTTTCAGACTCAGGCTTCATACTAAAGCCAATACGGCCACGTTTTTCATCGATAGAGATGACACGTACCGAGACGATATCGCCGGGCTTAACGCGGTTCATCGGGTCAGCGACGAAGTCATTGGCCATCTGTGAGATATGAACTAGACCATCTTGATGGACGCCAACATCAACGAAACAACCAAAGGCTGTGACGTTGGTCACTACCCCTTCAAGCTGCATGCCTTCGCTCAAGTCTTTAATGCTACTAACGTCTTCACGGAAGTTAGCAGTTTTAAATTCAGGACGTGGGTCGCGTGCAGGCTTGACAAGCTCTTCTATGATAGCTTTAACACTGATGTTATCGTCATTAGCAGCAAGTGCAGTGGTATCGATACTGTTTAGCACACCATCGTTACCGATGACTTCTGGCAACGTCTTACCAGTTTTCTCAAGTAAGCTATTAACCAGCGCATAGCTTTCTGGATGCACGCCTGTCGCGTCAAGTGGATTACTGCCACCATGGACACGTAAGAAACCTGCGGCTTGCTCAAACGTCTTAGCACCTAAGCGCGGGACGTTTTTTAATGACTCGCGGCTATCAAAGGCGCCATGCTCTTTACGATAGGTGACGATTTGCTGGGCGACGTTCCTATTCAAACCAGCAATGTGCGCTAAGATAGCAGGGCTTGCCGTATTCACATCGACACCAACGGCATTTACGCTGTCTTGGGTGACTTTATCCAAGCTATCAGCCAACTGGGTTTGGTTAACGTCATGCTGATATTGACCAACGCCAATCGCTTTTGGGTCAACCTTAACCAATTCTGATAGTGGATCTTGCAAGCGACGCGCGATAGAAACGGCACCGCGTACAGAGACATCCATATTTTCAAGCTCGTCACTAGCAAGCTCACTCGCAGAATAAACTGACGCGCCTGACTCATTAACGATAACGGCTTTGGCTTTTAATTCAGAATTGGCAGCCAAAATCTCTTTAATCATCGCATCTGTTTCGCGACTGGCCGTACCATTACCAATAGCCACTAAATCGACATTATAAGTGCTTAATAGCTCATCAATGACTTTTTTGGCTTCATCCATCTTATTATCAGGAGCAAACGGATAAACGGTTGCGACAACTGGCTTGTCTTCGCTATCCAACATCACATGGCCTTGGGCATCGACAATCGCCATTTTAACGCCATGACGGATACCAGGATCGACACCTAAAATCACTTTACGGCCAGCAGGCGCTGACATGAGTAAATGCTGTAAGTTATTGGCAAAGACATCAATCGCATCGGCTTCAGCAGTCAGACGCTTTTCTGTCAATAAACGATGCTCAATATGCGGACGCCATTTTTCTTTCCATAAGCTAGTGGCTGCTTCTATCAAAAATTCTTGACGTTCTGCAGGCGCTTTGGTATCAATCTCAAAATGCTTAACAATTTTTTCAATGAAAGGTGCGTCTTCGCCTTCGATTTTAAGACCCAAGACGTTTTCTTGGCGACCGCGTAGCATTGCTAATAGGCGATGATTTGGCAGACGCGCCAAGCTTTCACTATGCTCAAAGTAATCTTTGAATTTCTCACCAACTTCGCGTTTTTCTTCACTGGCAACAGCCGAGACGATACTGGCGGTTTTAGCAAAGCCACTACGCAGATTATCAAGTAAACCCAATGCCTGCGTCCACTCATCAACGATGATGGCTTGTACGCCTGCCAATTGCTTGTCGATATCACTAAAATCCACTTCAATCTCATTACCACTTTCATCGGTAATGCTCGATTGAACTTGATAGTCTGCTAATGCGTCAGTTGGCGTGATTTCTTGCGTCAACACTGCTTGAGCAGCAACATCAAGACCGGCGGCACGTGCTTTAGCAGCTGGTGAACGGCGACGTGGACGGTATGGCAAATAGATATCTTCAAGCTCAAGTTTCGACGTCGCATTATCAATACGCGCCTGTAGCTCGTCGGTCAAATTGCCTTGCGTGCTTAGCAGTTCAGTAATTTTGAGACGACGGGTTGCCATGTCGCGCTCATAATTAAGCGACTTCTCTAAAGCTCGTAGCTGCGCATCGTCAAGATTCTGTGTCTTTTCTTTACGGTAACGGGCAATAAAGGGAACGGTCGCGCCTTCATCGTAAAGCTTCACAAACGCATTGACTTGAGCAGTCTTAATGCCAAGCGCGCGAGCAAGCTTGTCGTGAATATTCGCGTGTGTGGTTGCATCCAAAACCTGTGCATTTGTCGAGGTTTGAGATGGCGTTAAGGTATCAGTGCTACTCATAGACGTATCAATCGTTGAGAAATGTAGTTTTGCATTATAGCAAAAGCTGCATGAATAAAAATCCTTTTTATCTTTTCGTTATTTATCGCCTGTTTTATGGCAAAAATCGTCTCATATCGTCCGTTCCCGCGCCTTGTTAAACAAACGCATACAGCATTTATCCGTATCAGTGATGCAATTGCGCCTGCAATCTTATACACTAAAGTATCAAGGGCATAAATATGGCTCAGTACTGCTACATTGAACAAAAGTCTCTATTTTTTATAGATTTTTTAGACAACTATATTTTTTTATGACAACGAATGCTTTGCTAATCATGATTTACTTATCAACGGAATGATCATTAAATAATAACAAAATTTTAAGTTATGTCTTTTAATGATATTTTTATAAACGGGTTTTACCAATAATTTTACTAAGAGTTTTGACTAATAATAATTTTTATAAGAGGATGACTGTATGACAGATAACAACAGCCCTGACACCCTAAACCAGCGCATTTTGGTCGTTGATGACGATGCACGCTTGCGCTCTTTATTACAACGCTTTCTAGAAGACGATGGTTTTGTCGTTCGTACGGCTCATGATGGCAATCAGATGGACAAATTGCTACAGCGTGAGCTGTTCTCATTGGTGGTTTTAGATTTGATGTTACCAGGCGAAGACGGTATCAGTATCTGTAAGCGTTTGCGTGAAGATAACGGTGATATTCCGATTATTATGTTGACTGCTAAAGGTGGCGACGCCGATCGTATCGCTGGACTTGAAGCAGGCGCTGATGATTATCTGCCAAAGCCCTTTAATCCAAAGGAGCTATTGGCCCGTATCAAAGCGGTGCTGCGCCGTCAAAATCGTGAGTTGCCGGGTGCGCCAAGTCATCAACTTGAAGTGGTTGAATTTGGACCATGGACGCTGGATTTATCGACTCGTACCCTTAAACGTGATGGCAATGTGGTTACTTTAACGACCGGTGAATTCTCGGTATTAAAAGCCTTGGTGCAACATCCACGTGAGCCGTTGACACGTGATAAATTGATGAATCTGGCCCGTGGTCGTGAATGGGGTGCGATGGAGCGTTCTATCGATGTGCAAGTATCACGCTTGCGGCGTTTAATTGAAGACAACCCTTCACAAGCGCGTTATATCCAAACCGTGTGGGGTGTAGGCTACGTATTCGTCCCTGACGAAGCAGAAGTAGAAGCTGCTAGAAACGAGTAAATTATTCTTTCAAATTATTTGACGATATAAAAACCCTGTCACTCATGTGCAGGGTTTTTTATTGGTCTAACTGATATTGTAAGACATAAAATCAACGTAATTGACTGTCTTTACTACCACGGCGATTAAATAGCTCAGTCGCCTTTGCTTCTTGCTCAAGCTCCGTTTGACAACTGACACAATGCTGCACGCCCAGCACGGCAATACGCCGCGCTTCTGGAATCGGGTTGCCACACTCATCGCAAAACTCAGCGCTTTTACCCGTTGGTAGCGCTCGCCGTGCGCGCTCTAACGCATCGTTGACAGTCGCATCCATCTGCTCATGCTCTGCCCCATCTCTTGACCAACCACCTGCCATAATCTCATCCTATTTTTATTAGTCATACTTAAAATTTTATAAAAGTCTTTAATAACAAATAGATGGGGTTATATGCCGCTTATTTCAATAAATAAGCGGTTTTATCAATGATAAAAATAGCTATGAAATTATTGCTCAATAGAACTGTAGATGAAGATTAGTCTTTTGGTTGGAGCTCAACCACTTGACCGCGTACGCCGATGCTTTCATCACTCATCAAAAACACATAACCGCCCATAATATCCTCAGGAGTTTTCAGGCTCATAGGATTTTCACCAGGAAAAGCATGGGCGCGCATATTGGTACGAGTGCCGCCGGGATTGATACAGTTAAAGCGCAAGTTAGTAGTATTTTGCGTTTCTTGGGTAAAGATATCGCTCATGCCTTCTACCGCTTGCTTGGACAGCGCATACGCGCCCCAAAACGCGCGAGGATGGGTGCCGACGCTACTAGAAGTAAAGACGATAGAACCATGCGCGGCGTCCTTAAGTAAAGGCAGCAGCGCTTGCGTGAGCATAAAGGTGGAAGTAAAATTGACCTTCATCACTTGAGCAAACATATCGACATCGTACATCTCAAGTGGCGTCAAGGTACCTAACATGCCCGCATTATGCAAAATACCATCAAGCTGACCGACTTCTTTAGCAATCAAATTCTCTAGTTTTTGCATCTCAGCATAGGTTGCGCCTTCCAAATTCATTGGTAACATGGCTGGCTGCTTGCCACCAAAGCTCTCAATTTCATCATAAACGTATTCAAGCTTGCTACTGGTACGTCCTAACAATAATACGGTCGCACCATAACGTGCATAGGTTAAGGCGGCGATACGCCCGATGCCATCACCTGCTCCCGTTACCAAGATAGTCTTACCATCTAAACAGTTATCAGGCGGCACAAAATTACGAATATCGTCGTGCGATAAAGATGGCACAGAAGATTGCGCTGCTGATTGCAGCTGTTGTTGGCTAGTAGGCTGATTAGTATTGTCACTCATGGCATTACTCACTGCTTATTATTTAATAGGTAGGGTGCTTAATAGCTATTTCGATAAATTATTGATTCGCTTTATAAGGCTTATTTGTTTTATAAATAGTCGAACTTGCCAGAAGAAAGTAATAACTTATTCAAGTCTGCAGGGGTTTCGGTAATATAGTCTGCGCCCCATTTCTTTAAGTTGTCTTGATCTTCAGGCGGAATATAGCCATAAGCGGCTAAGATAGTCGGCATACCCGCAGCCTTGCCCGCTTCGATATCGCGTATATGATCGCCGACATAAAGCACGCTTTCAGCGGCACCGCGAGGGATAGCAAGTTTTTCTAGCGCTACATACATCGGTTCTGGATCGGGTTTAGAACGCGATACGTCATCCGGACACACTAGCACCGCACAGCGCTCATCTAATTGCATTTTTTCTAGCAGCAGCTCAGCAAGATAACGCGGCTTATTGGTGACGATGCCCCATGGCACGCCTTTTTCTTCTAATACGCGCAGCACCTCTTCAAGCTCATTAAAAACACAACTATCAACACATATATCCGCTTCATAATCGTCTAAGAACTGCTGACGAAACGCAAGCAACTCAGGTTCGCTGACCTCAAGTTGGTCATTATGATGCAGCATCAGTTTTACCATTGCCGTGGCACCAGCAGAAACTTGCTCACGAATTTCGGCTTCAGGTGGCGCTCGCCAATCATTTTCACTGCTCATTTTACCAATAATGCGCACGAAGTCGGCGGCAGTATCGATTAATGTGCCATCAAGGTCAAACAAGACAGCTTTTACAAATTGGCTCATAACAGGCGCTCTTAATAATAATTTAAAAAGTGGTCAGATAGGAATACTTATAAAAGACGATTTATGCCAGTGGTTTTTTTACCGCCATCATATAATTAACATCAACGTTTTGTGCCAACCAATAGCGCTTGGTCAATGGATTATAATGCAGACCGATGATGTCTTGACGGGTAAAACCTGCATTGACCGCCATTTTATCTAACTCAGCTGGAGTGATAAATTTGGCGTAATCATGAGTACCGCGATCAAGCAAGCGCAATACATACTCTGCCCCAACGATGGCAAACAGGTATGATTTAGGATTGCGGTTAATCGTTGATAGCACACAAACGCCGCCCGGCGCTAACAGCGCAAAGCACGCCTCAACGATAGCAGTGGGGTCTGGCACATGCTCAAGCATCTCCATACAGGTCACGACATCGAACTGACCGGCATGGGTTGCAGCTAATTGCTCAATAGGAATATGTTGATAACGCAAAGTGTCATTTAAGTTGCTTTGCTCAGCATGTAAGGCCGCTGCTTTGAGGTTTTTGGTGCCGAGGTCGATACCAGTGACATCAGCGCCGCGGCGTGCCATTGATTCTGACAAGATACCGCCGCCGCAACCGACGTCAAGGACTTTTTTACCCGCCAAGCCCATCTCTGCCGTTTTACTGCTATCGGCACTCATAAAGCCGCGCTTGACGTTTTCTTCTATCCAGTTAAGACGTAGCGGATTGATTTCGTGTAAGGTGGCAAAAGCACCGGTTTTATTCCACCATTCGCTCGCCAAGTTATTGAATTTTTCTACTTCACTGGCATCGACGTTGATAGCCGTGTTTTGGTCAAATTGGCTAGCAGCATTGTCAACATTGCCAATATCGTTGGTGTTATTAGCATCGATATCATTGTTCATAGGATTGTTTTCTTGATGATTCACAGGCTGGGCAGAAGATGAAGATTGGCTCATAGAATTTTTCCTTTATGGGTATTATAATTATTATCGTGCAGAGTTATGATGATAGGCTCAATATTAGCATGAGAGCGGCAACTTTGTCGTCAGTACATCGTCACCGACTGTGAATCGTTTAGACATAAGCAAGGTTTTATCAACTACTTAAGTAGCACTATTATTAAGCGTCAGAATTTTATAAGAGCAAGAAAAAAATAGCTTTGCTGTTTTTGACGTTTCTAGAAAGGCTTTAATTAATGGCTTCAATTAACGACTCTACACATGATAAAACTTAATAAGCTTCAACTTAAAAATGATAAGTAAGCTACCTTAAATAATAGCTCACAGCTTTACAACCGTTAGTTAAGAATCGGGTTCACAACTATGGGCATTTTACGCTATTATAGGCAGTACTCTGTTGTAGGTAGATTTAACGAGATCGATTTAAGCGACGTATTGCCGCCGATTTACGTTGAAACCTATATCAATACGCTAAAAACTGCTGAATCAAGACGTCTAAACCAAACATTCCAAATTTTGACACCTCAAGGAACAAGTATGAAACGTATCATCGCATTGACTGGTCTGGCTTGTGCTATTGGGCTTGCCAATATGGGCGCTCAAGCCGCCAACTATGTCGCAGGAAAAGACTACCGCGTGCTCGACAACCCAGAAAAAATCAGCGGTGATGCTATCATTGTGCGTGAATTTTTCTGGTATGGCTGCCCGCATTGTAACGTCTTAAATCCGCATATGGAAAAATGGGCAAAAAACAAAGATAAAGACGTAGCCTTCTTTAAAACTCCAGCAGCGCTTAACCCAGTTTGGGAAGCCAGTGCCCGTGGTTTCTATGCGGCTCAGTTACTAGGTTATGAAAACAAAACCCATGATGCGCTATTTGATGCGGTGCATAAAGATGGCAAGCAATTATTTGACCAAGCGTCACTGAGCAAATGGTATGCGTCTAAAGGCGTGAATGAAAAGAAATTTAACAGCCTATATAACTCATTTGCGGTTGGGACAAAAATAGGCCGCTCACAAGCAGGCGCTAAGCGTTATCAGCTCTCAGGTGTACCAGCGGTTGTCGTACAAGGTAAGTATGTGGTCACTGGTGAAAGCGCCACTGTCCCTAAAGTAGTAGATTATTTGGTTGATAAAGTACGCGCAGAGAAAAAATAGCGTTAGTATTTTTAGAAAAACCTAGATTAACACACCAAGTGCAACGCTATTTCTGATCAATTAAAAAAGCCAATCTTTACTGATTGGCTTTTTTGTATTTTAGTGTTCTATCTTTAGTGTTTTATGGGTAAGCACTAGCCAACTTTGCTAGCCCATATCTATTATCGCTATTTTTTTAGATTCGTTAAAATAGCGACTTCACGTATATAACTGGCCAAATCTGCTTTTGATTCTGCCATTAGCTCCTCATCGTTGGTATGCTTAGCGTACTCAATCCAAAGCAATAGCTGATACATACTATGCTGCTCAGAGGCTTTATATTGTTTGACGAACTGCTTAAGCGTACCTTCGTCGTTGATATTTAAGCGCTCAGACCAGCTCTCTATTTTAGAAACTTGCTCTTTAGGAAAATATGCATCAAATAATGCTTTTATCAGTTCATGGCGATTTTCTTCAATCATAAGCTTGCCAACACGTTTGGTCTGGCGATTGCGAGCATTAGCGCTCGTGATATCGGCAAGCGCCATTAATTCCGCCATAAAATAATCGCTAGCGGGTAAGGCTTTAAGTTGTTTTTTCGATAAGCTGGCAAGCGGTATCGACAACTGTTGCAGGCGCTCATGAGCTTTTTTGAGCTCTGTGCGCGAGACGCGCATATCTTGTTCTGACCAGTCAATCATAAAAGCTTTCCATGTTTCGAGATAATAAATAATAGATAGTAAATCATAAATTTAATAGCATTTTTGCCATTTATACGTTGTAGCTTATGAATTTTAGCTACAAAGAAAGCACTACCAACGATGCTTTTCGCGGTGCTTGGCTGCTACGGTCAACCCTTTGGGCAAGCTGGCGGTCAGCTTATCTTGTAAATGCTTAGTAATAAATACCGAGCGATGTTTACCACCGGTACAGCCAATAGCGACCGTGACCGTATGGCGATTATTATGTAAAAAATCGGGCAACCAACGATTGAGAAATTTTGCAATATCTTCGGTCATCTCAGATACTTCTGGATAGTCAGCAAAAAAATCAGCAACCTCAGCGTCAAGACCGGTTGCGGCTCGTAACGTTGGGTTCCAATGCGGATTGGGCAAAATACGCACATCAAATACAAAGTCTGCATCGATTGGGCTGCCGTATTTAAAGCCAAACGATAGTAAGTTAATCACTATTTGATTATCGACCCCAACATAATCACGCAAGCGCTCTTTCAACTGATGAATATTCAGCATAGTGGTATCAATTTTGACATCCGCTTGCTTAAATATCGGCTGCAAAAGCTGAATCTCTCTTTCGATCGCCGCTGGTAAATTATAAGCGGTATTTTCTACGCCTTTGGTATCTTGCACCATAAGCGGATGAATGCGGCGGGTGGCGTTAAAGCGCGCCACCAAGGTTTCTTCTTGCGCCGTCACATATACCACGGTGACCACGTCTTCGCCATATCTCTGCTTTAACGCTTCATGTGTTTCATCGAAATTGGACAAGTCCGCACGCGGGGTGCGAATATCGACACCCAAGGCGATGCGTTTAATCCCACTATCACAAACCAGTTTCTGCGCCGCGTCAGGAACCAATGACAAGGGCAGATTATCGATAGAATAATAACCCAAATCTTCTAAAATATTAAGTACTGAGGTTTTACCCGAACCTGAGCGCCCTGACACCACCAAGATACTTAACCTATCTTTATTTTCTGCGTTAGCGATCATAGGCTTTATTAAATTACCATTTAGTTTAGCTTTCTCATTATGCGGCTGTGCTTTATCATTACTTGCTTTAGCTTGTTTGTCGTCCTTACTTGCACTCATGATCCGTCATCCTAATAATTGCGTCTGGCGAATTACTCTATTATTACGGCAGCTTTACCGTCACTAACTGATTGTCTAATAAACGTGCACGGCCCAACCAAGCAGCCACTAAAATCACCAAATCCTGTTGATCTTTATCTGAACTTGCATGCAATCCGGTTGCATTTAAAGAATCTAGCTGAGCCGTTTTCACTTCTAAATAATCAATCTTAAAGCCCGCATTAGTGATGCTTGTCCGCGTCTCTATTAATAAAGGCTCAAGCCCTTGTTCGAGATGCTGACCATGCATCAGCTGCTCAGCTAAACGTTGTAATTTTTGGTGTAGCACTGGAGCAGTATTGCGCTCAGCTTCAGTTAGATATTGATTGCGCGAAGACAATGCTAGACCATCAGCAGCGCGTACGATAGGCGCGCCTATAATTTCAATCGGATAGCTTAAATCACGCACGATTTGCTGGATAATAGCCAACTGCTGATAGTCTTTTTGGCCAAATACGGCTACTTCAGGCTGGACGATGTTAAAGAGCTTAGATACAACGATGCCGACACCATCAAAGTGATTAGGGCGCGATCGACCACATAGCTGGGTGGTGATTTCTCCCGCTCGCACCGACGTTGGTGGCGGTAATACCGGATACATCTCATCAATGCTTGGGGCAAATACATAGTCGGCATCAACAGTAGCAAGCTTGGCGACATCTGCATCTAAAGTGCGTGGATAACTATCAAAATCTTCGCCGATACCAAATTGAGTAGGATTGACAAAGATACTCACCACTACAATATCGGCATATTGCTTGGCAAGCTTTACCAGTTCAAGATGACCATCATGCAGATTGCCCATGGTTGGCACTAACGCAATACGCTGCTTGCTATCTTGCTGACCACGATAAGGGTTTAAGGCGGCGCGCAGGGTTGCGATTTGATGATGAATACTTGGCATGGTAAATACTCTTATCTTGATAGTCTTTTCTACTGATAATCTTCAAAATATTAAATTTAAAGCATTAAATTCAAAGCGCTAAATACTAAGTACAAAATTCAAAGTTTTAAATTAAAGACAACTAGCTAAATTGATGCTGCTCAGTCGGGAAGCTACCGTCGCGTACCGCTTGCTGATACAGAGCAAAAGCGCCTTCAATACTACGCTTGCTATTACGCTCATCGGTCAAAAAGTCATGGACAAAGCGCGGTACACGACCATGCACCATACCCAGCATGTCATGCATGACTAAGACTTGACCATCAGTATCAGCACCAGCACCAATACCAATGACCGGCACGGCAACCGCTTCGGTCACGGCTTTAGCAAGCTCAGCAGGTACGCATTCCAATACCAAAAGTGCCGCACCAGCAGCAACCACCGCTTTGGCATCAGCAAGTAGCTTATGGGCCGCCTCGTCACCACGTCCTTGGATTTTATAACCGCCAAAGACATTGACTGATTGCGGTGTCAGTCCTAAATGTACACAAGTGGGCGTACCTGCTTGCGCCAAAGTCGTGACTAGCTCGCAAAGCTCACTGCCGCCTTCAATTTTAATTACATGCGCGCCAGCCTGCATCAATTTACGGCTATTAGCTACGGCTTCTGGCAGCGTCACATAACTCATAAACGGCAAATCGGCTAAAATCAGTGCATGCTTATTACTACGGGCAATATTGGCCGTATGATAAGCCATATCATCGACGCTGACAGGCAGGGTTGAATCATGACCTTGCACCACCATGCCCAAACTATCACCAATCAAAATCGTATCGATTTGTGCTTTATCCATCATGCGCGCGAACATCGCGTCATAACAGGTCAGACAGGTAAATTTAGTGCCGTCTTTTTTAAATTTATTTAAAGTCGATAACGTCGTCATATCGCTATATCATCCTCAATGCTTTCAATCATTAATACGTTTAAAAGTCAATGACTGGTAATGCTGCTAAATGCCAATTTACTGCTACTTTTTAATCAACAATGCATCAATCATTTGATAGCAATTTTAATCCTGTCCAATCGTTACTCAGCGGATAATCCGTAATTGGTTTACCTGCAATAATCAACTCTGGCGCTAACTCTCGCAGCGGTACCAAAACAAAATTGCGTTCAGATAATCCAGCATGCGGTACCGTTAATTGCGTCTCTGATATTTGCACGTCACCATATAATAAAATATCGACATCAAGGCTACGTTCACCCCAACGTCGAACTCTTTCACGTTTAGCTTGTAGCTCTAACGCTTGGCAAAAATTAAGCAGCTCAAATGCAGTGAGAATAGTCTCAAAACCTGCGACCGCATTTATGAAATCTGGTTGGTCCTGAGGCCCCATCGGCGCGGAAGCGTAGAAAGAAGACACCCGTACCGCGCGTATCTGCTCATTTCCTTGCATAGCGGCAATGGCTTGCTGCAGGTGCTCTACAGGCTTACCCAGCTCATTTTTCAGATTGCTGCCTAAGCCTACATAGCAAGTAACCCAAGTCGCGTCAGCATAGCTCTCATTGTCAGCGCTAACATCAAAGTGCGTATTCATAGTTATCACTTTATTCTATTGTCCGCTCATAAACTTAAACGTTATTAACGCTTGGCTGACGACGGCGACGCTTCGATGGTACAGGGCCTTTTTGCTCATTCATTTTACTAGCAGCTGTTTGATGCTTAGCTGACTGACTTTGACTGGTCTGGCTCTTCGTATCTTGACTGGTTTTAGTAGGTTTGGCTGCTGAAGCTTTAGTTGCCTTCTTAGCTTTACTTTCAACGTCACTAGTTTCAGTTTTACTAACAGCGTCAGTCGCTAACTTCGGCGCTTTTTTTGCGTATCTCGCCGCTTTCTGCGCTTTGTTATCGACTGCTTTAGCCTCTACTACGCTATTGCTATCAGCTGAGCTATTTCCATTGTCATTTTCTACAACAGTAGGCTGACGACGGCGACGCTTATGCGGTATCGGCTCGTTATTCATACTGACAAGCGCCGGCGTTCTGGCTACCGTGCGCGTAGCATACTCTGTCGTATGCGCTTTAGCAGAAGCTGAGTCAGTACTAACATTGACATCAGCTTGCTTTGACTTTGTATGATGCTTTGCTGCTTGATTATCAGACTGCTCTTTAGGCGCTGCGTTGTCAGTAACGGTGTTTTTTTCTACAAACGCTTGGCTAGCCAGTTTAGATTTAGAAGGCGACTTAGATGACGATTGCGACTGTGCATCACTTGGCAATTGCTTGCGTAATGGCGGAACAACACTCTCATGCTCTATGACAAATAACGGTGCAGGCTTAGCATGGTGGCGTCTATTTGCCGCTTGATGACCAGTATTCGCAAGGGATAACTGTTGCAACTGCGCAAGCTCATTATTATCTTGTGTTGCTTGCTGCTTATCATAGCTATTATTACGACTATGATTATTGACACTGTTATTAACATGCTGAACAGCAGACTGGCTGGCAGCGCGGCGGCGACGTGATGGCACGTTTGAGGCATCATTAACCACTTGCTTGGTATGACCATTGCCGTTTACTTTATTTTGCTGATCGTTTTCTATGTGATTCACCTTGCCATTATCGTTCGAGGTTTGCGGTTTTTGACGATTACGCCCACGACCACGCTGCGCCTGCTTATAAGCACCGCGGCGAATGTTTTCATCAAAGTCATCAATCGCTTGATCCTGCTGCTGTTCGGTCAAGGTTTGATAGTTGTGCCACCACTCGCCCATACCATTGGTCGATTCTGATAGCGGATGTTCGGCATCGCCGCACTGCTCACGCAATAACAAGAAATCAAAACCAGCGCGGAAACGTGGGTGCTCAGAGAGCTGGACAATTTGTTTACTACGTGGCGCGGCCAATTTTGGCTGCAATATCCAAATATCACGAATAAACTGTTCGGCAAATTTTGGAATGGCAGTTTTAATACGCTGACGGTCAATAACTTTGCCCGCTGCATGCATTTGTGCATCCGCAAAAGGCATATTACGTTTTTTGGCTTTTTCTAATTGATGTAGGTAGTTTTCCCACAGTAACGCGGCGTAAAAGAAGGCAGGGTTGATACTTTTGCCAGCGCCGATACGTTTGTCGGTATTAATAGCGACTTGTTTAACTAAGGCACTTGGTTCAGCAGGCGGATAAATGATTAAACTATCAATCGCGCCAGACTCAAACAATAACGGCAATAATGGCACTAAATAGCCACCCGTAAACATCTTTTGCGTTTCATCATACAGACGATGCGGAGAGATCTGTTCAAGTAGCGCCCAATTACCATCATGGAACTGTGCGGCCAATTCGCTATCAAAATCAAAGCCAAGCTTGGCTTTAAAACGCAAGGCACGCAGCAATCTGACCGGATCTTCTTCGATACGAGTCGGCGCATTGCCTAATAAACGAATGATTTTATTATCGATATCTTCAAGTGCACCGCAAAAATCATGCACTACGCCTTTAAGTGGTTGATAATAAAGGGCATTGATAGAAAAGTCACGACGGGCAAAGTCTTGTTTTATATCGCCCCAGACATTGTCGCGCAGAATCATACCATCTTGATTGGTATTAGAATCGTTAAGTGGTGGTCCACGGAAGGTAGCCACTTCGATAAGCTCGCGCCCAGAGTAGACATGCGCCAATTGAAAACGGCGACCGATAATACGGCAGCGCTTGCCAAAGACGTCTTTAATCTCATGGGGCTTGGCATCAGTGACCGCATCAAAGTCTTTTGGACGCAGGCCTAGCAAGGTGTCGCGCACGCCGCCACCGACGATATAGGCATCAAACCCAGCTCGGGTTAGGGTTGCAATCACTTCGGTAATGGAATTTGGTAATTCAGATTTATTCAGTTCTAACTGCTTGGCGGCACGCTCGGCCATGCATCTACTCCTCGCCTTTATTCTTAACCACCTTTGACGAACACAGCGTCTATCAGGCGGATGTACCTGCTAGTTTAACAAATTTTGGCCATGGTGGGTGTGTTATGACATTTACTTACATGCTATTTTTTTAATATTGGGGTTAATTAATACAAAATATTGTGATTAATACCGTGATTAATCCTGCACGCTTAAACGTCTGCGATTCTTCGCAACGGTTTTTGCACCGATACCTTTTACCTTGGTTAATTCATCAACCGTCTTAAAGCCACCAAACATCTCACGATATAAAATAATTGCCTGTGCTTTACTGCTACCAACACCATCTAATGATACCAGCTCAGCTTCTGTCGCTCGATTGATGTTAATGCTGGTCTGCGTACGCGCTTGGCTTTGCGCTGCTTCTTGCGTCAATAGATAATTATAAGCGCTTTGGGCATTATCAAAACACGGCGCTGCAAAGACAGGATGAGATAGCATAAAAAATATGCCTACTAAAGAAATGACTGCATTTTTAAACAAATTAGCATGCTGCCATTTAATAAAAAGGCTCTTATTAGATGCGTTCATGCTGTTTCGCCGCTTCCCATAACGCATCCATCTCATGAATATCACTGTCTTCTAAACGCTTGCCAGCAGCAGCTAACTGGTCTTCAATATAGCCAAAGCGTGATTTAAATTTATGCACACAAGTTAAGGTTGCGGTTTCTGCATCGAGGTTCAATTTACGGGCGACGTTGACCAATGCAAACATGCAATCGCCAAGCTCTTTTTCAATGTCTCTGATGTTGGCCTTGCTTATGTTATATTTAGCAGCAGTTTTCGATTTATCGGTCAGCTCATTTTTTAGCTCGGCAATTTCTTCATCAAGTTTATCAAATGCTCCGCTCACCCCTTCCCAATCAAAACCCAATTTTGATGCTTGTTTTTGTAGATCCTGCGCTTGCATAAGTGCGCTACCCGCTTTGGTATTATCCAAACGACGTTTTGGTTTACCTCGTGCGGCGCGTTCTTGTTGCTCCTCCGCTTTAATCTCATCCCAGCGTTCTTTTACCGCGGCTTCATCTTGTAGCGTTTCTGTTTCAAACACATGCGGATGCCGGCGAATCAACTTTTCTTGTAAAGTGGTGATCACATCATTCATATCAAAGCGCCCTTGTTCAGCGTATATTTGACAATGAAAAACTACTTGCAGCAGTACATCGCCAAGCTCACCTTTGATGTCTTCATCATCATCACCTTGTACCGCCTCGCCGAGCTCATAGGCTTCTTCAATAGCATAAGGAATGAGACTATGATTGCTTTGCTTTTTATCCCACGGACAATCTGCTCGCAGCCGGGCCATTAAGGACAATAAATCCGCTAATTCACCATTAGCAACTGGCGTTCCTTGTACCGGTGTTGGTACTTTAACTTTACTTTCTAAGCTATTCATATTTTCTAGGCTACTCATAAAAAACACTCTTATACTTTTATTGGTGATTAAATAGAACCATATTAAGTTTATAACGATTTTGTCGTTAGTGTAGCATTGAACACTGATTGGCTTATAATTGGCTCACCTACTTAATTATCATCTCACTGCTCAAACGCGAGGATTTTATCGTTATGCCCATATCCGATACCAATAATGCCAGCTATAAGGCAACTCAAACTCATTTTTCGCCGATTAAAATTGATTCATTTAAAGCCTATGATATTCGCGGCGAGCTTGGGGTCAATCTAGACGAAGATATCGCCTACCGTATCGGCCGTGCTTTTGCGCAAATTTTATTCCAGCGTTATAACATTGCAGATAGTGATGCCGCCACTGAACTAAAAAACTTAAAACCAGCTATTGTCATCGGTAGCGATATTCGCCATTCAAGTGAGCAATTAAAACAAGCGACTATCACCGGTATGCTAGATGCCGGCGTCGACGTTATCGATTTGGGTATGACAGGTACGGAAGAGGTTTATTTTGCCACCAGTCATTATCAAGCATTAGGTGGTCTTGAAGTCACGGCAAGCCATAATCCGATTAATTATAATGGCTTAAAACTGGTCAAAGAGCACTCAAAACCGATTAGCGCCGATGATGGTTTGGCAGAGATTCAAGCGTTAGCAGAGTCTGGGCAATTTACTACTGATAACGTATCTGGCAAATTGCAGCTTTTGACCGATAAAAGCGCCTATATCAATCATGTGATAACTTTCGTTGATATTGATAAATTAAAGCCACTAAAGCTGGTGATTAATTCAGGTAATGGTAGCGCAGGTCCGGTAGTTGATTTATTAATCGATAAGTTAGCACAAGCTGGCGCGCCAATTGAAGTCATTAAACTGCATCATACGCCAGATGGCAGCTTTCCAAATGGCATTCCCAATCCGATGATTGAAGCCAATAGAGTCGCCACTCAGCAAGCTGTGTTAGCACATAAAGCCGACCTTGGGATTGCCTTTGATGGCGATTTTGATCGCTGCTTTTTATTTGATGAATACGGTGAATTTATCGATGGTAGCTATGTCGTCGGAATGCTGGCGCAAGCATTTTTAAACAAGTATGCAGGCGAGTCGATTGTTTATGATCCACGGGTAATTTATAACACCGAAGCGGTGATTACTGAGCATAACGGTAAGGCGGTCATCAGCAAGTCTGGGCATTCCTTTATCAAGCAGGTCATGCGTGATTCTGGCGCGGTTTATGGTGGCGAAATGTCAGCACATCATTATTTCCGCGATTTTTTCTACTGCGATAGCGGTATGATTCCTTGGCTGCTAACCATTGAATTATTATCGATTACTGGCAAGACGTTATCAGCATTGGTCAGCGGTTATATTGCAGCCTATCCAAGCTCAGGTGAGCTGAATTTTCATCTGACCACTCATGAGGCACCGACGATTATCAAAGCGATTGAAGCCAAGTTTAGCATCGAAAATCCAACTAAATCGATGCTTGATGGTTTGAGTTTGAACTTTGGCGAATGGCGTTTTAACTTACGTGCTTCCAATACAGAACCGTTAATTCGGTTAAATATTGAAAGTCGCGGGGATAAGGATTTACTACAGACCAAAACCCAAGAGATTCAACAATGGCTTGCCCGTCAAGGTGCTGTATCTGCTTAAATAGCTACAATGCTAAATAAAGACATTCTGAACTTATAAGAATAAAAAAAGCGCCGATTAATATAAAAATTAACCGGCGCTTTTATTTAGCTTTAGCCTAATAACTGTTTATATACTGAGCTTATTTTACACTTGATAGAAACCCTTACTTGGCGCGACCAATCCCCATATAGTCGCCGACCAAACCAGCAATCTGCGTTCGTGACAAGGCATTTTGCGCATCGAATACGGGCATCGCTTGCTCATTAAGCTTGGCAATATCTAGTCGATTCTCTGGCAACCAGCTGATAATAAAGATTGCCTGCGCCTCATTAAGCTGTTGATACGGACTGTTTATCAGTTCAAGTAATGGCTGCTTCTTATAAAGGGCTGCAAGCTCTGTTTGCGCTTTATCGCTATAAACCAACGTTCGAATATTATAAGACCATAATAATGCCAATAAAGGATGAATCGCTGATTCTGCCGTTCGTCCCGAGCCTGCCTTATAACTACCGCCCCAAATCATGACGGTTTTATTATCGATAAATCCGTCAAAATATTGCCAAAATTTGCGGAATATCAGCTCTTTTTGGTCTTCATTAATATGGATAACCGATTGCAATAGCGGCATGGCCAAACTCTGCGCTTGACTTGACTGCTGCAGCTGAACCAATTCCGTCGGTAGCGTATTACCGCCAAATCCCCAACCAGCTTGCAAATAGCTACTACCTACACGCTCATCGAGCCCCATTATATGGCTGACCTGCTGGATATCAACCTGATGACTGTCGGCCAAGCGCGACATCTCATTCATAAAGCTGACCCGCGTTGCGAGCATCGCCATGATACTACTACGAGCAAACTCTATTGTGGCAATATCGGCATGATACGTTGCACGCGCATGCTGCATCAATGGTTGTAGCAGATTTAGATGATGGCTACTGTTTGGCGTTTTTTCACCAAGCAACCATAACGACGGGTTTAACATCGAGCTATAAGCATCACCGTCTTTTAAAAATATGAAGGGTAAATAATATACCCAAGCGCGCTGCAAACGCTTGGATAATGAGGCAACCGACCCTAACTGTTTAATACCGCTCATTATGATTGGTAATGCTTGCTGATGACTATGATTAAAAGCAGTAATCCAGCTGTCTTCTAGCCATACTGAGCTAATACTGTCTAAAAATAACCAATATAGCGCTACTGGTTTTTTCTGGCCATTATCGCTCGCCACTTCATAACGCTGTATTAACTCATCAGCACTCTTTGGTAACGCATAGCTCATAATCTGTTGCTGCTGGTCATACATTTGCCAAAGCGCTTGCAGGTGATGCTCAAAGCCATACTGTTGTAACTGCTGCGACAATACGTCTTTATCGGCATAAAGATGAACCACATGACCGAGACTTGCCAGCACCACGGCACTGGTAATGGCTTCAATACTATGACCAACAAGGACGCAGACGCTAGCATTTATGGCAGCATTACTAAATGGCTTGGGTGCAGGTTCATGCTTATATTTATCTATGGCATCAGCGCTCATGAGTTTACCTTTCATTATTGGGAGATTAGCAGTGTTAATAACTTAACCATATAACCATTAAGAGAACCGCTTAATATGTTGTAACAGCTGATTGGTAGAGCTGTCGAACTGCTCACCGCCCTCTTGCTGCATGGCGGTATGCACTGACTCTGCCATCTGCTTACCCATCTCGACGCCCCATTGGTCAAACGGATTGATATCCCAAATGCTGGCCATCACATAAACCTTATGCTCATAAAGCGCGATTAATGCCCCCAAACTATGCGGGGTCAGCTCGTCAATTAGTAAAGTCGTTGACGGCTGATTGCCACGGTAATATTTATATTTATCAGCGTCAGAAGCGATTTGACCATCAGTATCAGCTATAGCCGCATTGCCAAAAGCTAAGACCCGACTTTGTGCTAGACAATTGGCTAAAGACAGTTCATGTTGCTGCTGTAATGACGCATTGGTGGCTTTATCACTATAACGCCGCACACAGGCGATAAAATCACAAGAAACTTGCTGCGTCCCTTGATGCAAGAGCTGATAAAAAGCATGCTGGGCGTTTGAACCAATCTCACCCCACAAAATCGGACAAGTATCGTAGTCTAGGCGCTCGCCATGCAGCGTCACCGACTTACCATTACTTTCCATTTCAAGCTGGGTCAAGTAGCTGGGTAAATACTCTAAACGCCCATCATAAGGTAATACCGTATGAGCATTTACTTGTAAAAAGGTACTATTCCAAACGGCAAGTAGACCTAATAATACTGGTAAATTTTCTACAAAATCCGCTTGCGCGAAGTGCTCATCCATACTATGAGCGCCGGCCAATAACGATTTAAAGCCATCGATACCGATACGAATGGCAATAGCCAATCCAATCGCTGACCATAAAGAAAAACGGCCGCCAACCCATTCCCAAAGCTGCAATTGATGCTCAGGATGAATACCCCACGCGCTCATTTTCTCGCTGTTAGCGGAGATGCCGATAAAATGACGACGTAATACGCTGTCCTCTGTACCCGCACGCAGTTTTGCAGTTGCAAGCAGCCATGACAGAGCTGTCTTTGCATTGGATAGCGTATCAACGGTACCGAAAGATTTAGAGGATATAATAAATAAGGTGGTTTCAGGATTTAAGTGTTTTAGTAAATTATCGAGCTGCGTGCCGTCCATATTGGAGACAAAATGCACTTCGATATCGGTATCTGCCCACTCATCAAGTGCCGTGGTCGCCATCAGTGGACCTAGATCAGAACCACCGACACCGATATTAACCACATCGGTAATCGCCTTTCCGGAAAAGCCACGCCACGTACCACTACGTACACGCTCGGACAATCTGGCAACTCGCGCCAAGCTCTGATGTACATCTTTAACGACATCTTGCGTACCAACTTGTAGTTTCGCGGTAGCTGGTAAACGCAGCGCCGTATGCAACGCTGCGCGTTCTTCACTGGTATTAACCATCGCGCCTTGTAATAAGGATTTAATGCGACCTGATAACTTGCAACTATTCGCCAAATTTAATAAATTTTCTAGCACAGCATCATTAATACACTGCTTGCTATAATCCATATATAGCGCGCCAGCTTGCGAGCTAAAACGGCTCGTACGTTCAGCATCTTGGGTAAATAGTCTATCAAGCGACCATGGCTGTGCCGCCAACTCCTGTAACTGCTGCCAGTACTTAGAATGGCGCGCACTGCTATAGCGATTATTTTCTTTTATATCGTTCATGCACTACTCTTCATCTGCTAATTGCTGCTGAGCGAAATAAATAAACGCCTGCATATAAGAGCGCATATCGCCGGCATCATAACTGGCGCCGCGCATAGTCGTGACATCAACGCCATATTGACTAATCAAGGCATCGATAGCATCGGTCAGTTGAATCTCACCGCCGACCGAGGCTTTGGTATTTGCTAGATAATCAAAAATATGGTTGCTAAATACATAACGCCCAACCACTGCCAATCTAGAAGGTGCATCGGCTAAGTTTGGCTTTTCTACAAATCCCACGACTTTAAAGCTGGTATTTGCCTCTGCTTTATTATCTATATCATGCACATTGTTATCAGATTCGCTTAATTGAGCAATACCGTATTTATGCACATCTTCATCGGCGACTTTATCCACTAATATCTGTGAATGCTTGTCTTTCGCAAAGGCATCAATCATAAAGGCTAAATTATCAGTAGTCATATCTGTAGTAAACGGATCAAGTACCACATCTGGAAGCAATACTGCAAAATCATTCATTCCTATGATTGGACGCGCAGCAAGCACTGCATGCCCCAAACCTAACGGTTTACCTTGGCGTATCATCGATATCGTCACATCATCTGGTAGCCAATTTAAGCTATCGGCTAGCTCATCTTTACCTTTAGCACGCAATTGGTTATCTAGCTCAGCATTGATATCGAAGTAATTTTCAATGGCACTTTTTTGTGCATGACCAACCAATACAATATGCTTAATACCAGCAGCAATTGCCTCTTCAACGACATAATGAATGGCCGGACGATTGCCAAGTGGTAGCAGTTCTTTCGGCACTGATTTAGACAATGGCAACATTCGAGTGCCAAAGCCTGCAACGGGAATAACAGCATGGGTGATTTTTTTCATAGTTTTTAAACTGTATTAAAAGGTTTGAGATAAAAGGTAGCTTCAAAGATAGTCTTTATGCAATCTAAGCGATGTTATACCCGTTCGGATTTATACTCTGCCAACGCCACGTATCTTGACACATTTCAGTGATAGAGAGTTTCGCTTCCCAACCTAATAGCTCGTTTGCTTTATCAGCACTGGCATAGCAGCTGGCAATATCACCGGCGCGACGAGCAGAAAATTGATAAGGAATATCTTGGCCGGATACTTCAGAAAAAGCAGTGACTAACTCTAACACTGAAGTACCTTTGCCTGTTCCTAGGTTAATAGGTAAGAACCCTACTGAGTTTGTTTGACTTAAGCTTACCTGTTGCTGTAGATAATTAAGCGCTGCTACATGACCTTGCGCAAGGTCAGTGACATGGATAAAGTCGCGTACACCCGTACCATCTACGGTAGGGTAATCATTACCAAAGATGCTGAGCTTTTCAAGCTTACCAACGGCGACTTGCGAGATATAAGGCATTAAATTATTGGGTATGTCATTAGGATCTTCGCCAATTTGTCCAGATGGATGAGCGCCTACGGGATTAAAGTACCTAAGAGGAATAAGATTCCAGCCATCATTAGTTGCAGCTAGGTCTTGTAAAATATGCTCGACCGTAAGCTTGCTTTGCCCATAAGGATTGGTGCAAGAACGTGGCGATGTCTCATCAATAGGCAGTACTTCAGGGTCACCGTAAACAGTCGCAGAAGATGAAAAAACGAGGTTTTTAACGTTTGCTTCAGCCATGACTTCTAATAAAATGATGGTACCACTGACATTATTATTATAATACAGCAGTGGCTTGGCAACGGATTCGCCAACGGCCTTTAACCCAGCGAAATGAATCACGCCAAAGAAATCATGTTTGGCAAATACTTGTCTGAGTAACTTAGCATCTCTAATATCGCCTTCGATAAATTCGATAGGCTGCCCTGCTAATTTGGAGGCACGGTTAATAGCCTCAATGCTACTGTTGGATAAATTGTCATATACCACAACATCATAGCCTGCCTGATGCAGTGCTATACAAGTATGTGAGCCGATATATCCAGCGCCGCCGGTAACCAATATCTTGTTTTTCATAATTTCTACATTTTAGTCAAAGAAAAGGTATTTTAAGAATAAAAAAAGACACCCCATTGTAGGGGTGCCTTGGTTTTTTTTCAACGACGTTTCGGTATTAGATTATCGATTAATACCTAAATTACCAACCGGTAACTTCTTTTAACTTATCACCGATTTTTGATGGATCGCGAGTATAAGCAATACCAGCGTCTTCAAAGGCTTTAAATTTCTCTTCAGCAGTACCTTGACCACCAGAGATGATCGCACCAGCGTGACCCATACGCTTACCGGCAGGCGCAGTCACACCAGCGATATAACCAACCACTGGCTTAGTCACGTGCTCTTTGATATAAGCAGCCGCTTCTTCTTCAGCAGTACCGCCGATTTCACCGATTAAGATGATAGCTTCGGTTTGTGGATCCTCTTGGAACAATTTAAGCGCATCGATCTGATTCATACCAGGAATCGGATCACCACCGATACCGATACAGGTTGATTGACCAAAACCAAGTTTAGTGGTCTGTGCAACGGCTTCATAAGTCAAGGTACCAGAGCGTGAGATGATACCCACTTTACCTGGCAAATGGATATGACCTGGCATGATACCGATTTTGCACTGACCTGGAGTGATAACGCCTGGGCAGTTTGGACCAACCATACGGACGCCGTCTGCTTCTTCGATATAACGCTTGGCTTTTAGCATATCGATAGTCGGTACGCCTTCAGTGATCACAACGATCAATTTCACGCCGGCATCGACTGCTTCAACGATAGAATCTAGTACAAATGGTGCCGGTACGTAGATAACTGATGCGTCAGCTTGAGTCGCTTCCATCGCTTCCGCCATGGTGTTAAATACTGGCAAACCTAGGTGAGTTTGACCGCCTTTACCCGGGGTTACGCCGCCAACAACTTTAGTGCCGTATTCGATCGCTTGTTCAGAGTGGAATGTACCGTTCTTACCGGTAAAACCTTGTACCAATACTTTGGTATCTTTATCAATTAATACACTCATTATGTTTTCCTTATTCGGTTGTCTTGCAATAGCAGTTTGCTAGCTCATCTGTCGTTAAATGTTAACGATTAATGCTCATACTAAAAACTGCCATCACGCTTTGACTATAATGCTTAAGCGTTTGTTTAAGCGCGTACTGATTAATAGCATCGCGCTTATGTTAACGACTTATATTAAAGACTTAGGCTTTAACCGCATCGACAATTTTTTGCGCCGCGTCTGCTAAGCCTTGGGCTGAAGTCAATTTCAGACCAGATTCTTCTAGAATCTGTAAGCCTAATTCAGCGTTATTACCTTCTAGACGTACAACTACCGGTACTTTTACATCGACTTCTTTAACCGCAGCGATAATAGCTTCTGCAATCATGTCACAACGTACGATACCGCCAAAGATGTTAATTAGCACACCTTCAACGCTGCTGTCTTCTAGAATGATTTTGAACGCTTCAACAACGCGATCTTTGGTTGCACCGCCGCCAACGTCCAAGAAGTTAGCAGGTTTGCCGCCATACAGTTTGATGATGTCCATGGTCGCCATCGCAAGACCAGCACCGTTCACCATACAACCGATGTTACCTTCGAGGGCAACATAGTTTAGGTCAAATTCAGCCGCTTTTAGTTCACGCTCATTTTCTTGCGTTTTGTCTTGTAGTGCAGCAATTTTAGGCAAACGATATAGGGCGTTTGAGTCGATACCAATTTTACCATCGACACAAACGATTTCGCCATTTTCGCGAACCGCTAATGGGTTAATCTCAAGCAAATCAATATCGTTTTCAATGAATGCTTTATAAGCACCGCTCATTAATTTTACAAACTGGTTGATTTGTTTGCCTTCAAGACCCAGTTTAAATGCCACTTCACGTGCTTGATAAGGCATTAAACCGACTAATGGATCGACGCTTACTTTAAAGATTTTTTCTGGCGTTTCGTTGGCCACCTCTTCAATATCGACGCCACCTTCAGTTGATGCCATGAAAGTCACGCGACGCGTAGAGCGGTCAACAACTGCGCCAAGATATAGCTCAGTTTGTACTGGGTACATATCTTCTGCAACTAATACAAAGTTTACTGGTTGTCCATCAGCGTCAGTCTGGAACGTAACCAGATTGGTACCGATAAGCGCATCAGCAACTTCCTTAGCTTCTTCGCGAGTCTTAACTAACTTAACACCGCCCGCTTTACCACGGCCGCCAGCATGTACTTGCGCTTTAATAACCGCAATATCTGTAGGTGTTTTATCAAAAGCAGCAGCAGCTTCGTCGCCGTTATGGGCGATGATGCCTTCTTGAATGGGCAAACCGTAGCTTTTCAATAGCTCTTTTGCTTGATACTCATGTAAATTCATTGATTGTATCCTTTATTTTTTTACAATTAATAAAAAGTGAAATCAAGTGCGTAGAAGAATATATCTGAGCACTTATGATGGTGGCGACCTTTATCTCAATAGTGATAGCGGTCGCGCCATCCGGTTAAACTTGATATTTATTTAAATTGTCTTAATTTTAATTGCACGAACTTGAATCATTTTATCTGTAAGAACTACTTACGCTTTTTACGCTGAATGGCGTGAATCGCGCGACCATCTGCAGAAAGAGCAGCTTCATGAACCGCTTCAGAAATGGTTGGATGCGCAAACGTCATCAACTGCAAGTCTTCGATACTAGAAACAAATTCCATCGCAATCATACCTTGATGGACGATATCACCAGCACCCGCAGAGATGGCATGCATACCTAATAGACGGTCTGTTTTGGCATCAGCAACAACTTTGATAGAGCCCTGTGCTTCACTTTGAGCAAGCGCACGACCGTTCGCCGCTAGGTTAAATGAACCTGTTTTAACTTCATAACCGGCAGCTTCTGCTTCTTGCTCGGTCAAACCAACCCATGCGATTTCTGGATGGGTATAAATGACGTTGATGATCGTGTCATAGTTAACTTGTGCTTTTTCGCCATGAATGCGCTCAACTGCCATCATGCCTTCTTCCATGGCTTTATGCGCGAGCATAGGACCACGGACCAAGTCACCGATGGCATAAACGCCATCAAGGTTGGTTTTACACTGATCATTCACATCAATCAGACCACGTTCAGTCAACTGAATGCCACTGTCAGCGCCAAGCAGTTTTTCAGAATATGCACGGCGACCGACACAAACGATTAATTTATCAAAGCTCTCTTCTGATGACTCACCTTTAGCTTCGCTAGTCACAACCACTCGGTCGCCTTTCACTTCAGCATTGGTCACTTTGGTATCGACACGGATATCGAGACCTTGCTTCTTCAGCATTTTCCCCGCTTCTTTAGCGATATCTTTGTCAGCGGCGGCTAAGAAACTTGGTAGGGCTTCATAAACAACCACTTCTGCACCCAAACGACGCCATACAGAACCTAGCTCTAGACCAATAACACCGGCACCAATCACGCCTAAACGCTTAGGAACTGAGGTGAAATCAAGCGCGCCGGTAGAATCAACGATGCGATCGCCATCAGTTTTTGCCACAGGAATATCGATAGGAATCGAACCTGCTGCAAGAATCACGTTTTTAGCGGTGATAATAGTTTCTGCTTCGTCAGCAAGGGCGGTAAATTTAACTTTTTTGTCCGCGCCTTTACCATCTTCCAACGTGCCCCAGCCTTGTAGCCAGTCAACGCCATTACCTTTTAACAATGCCGCAACGCCGCCGGTCAATTGCTTAACGATGCCTTCTTTACGAGCAATCATTTGCTCGATATCGATAGCAACGTCGCCGGTGCTGATACCATGTTCAGCAAGGTCATGCTTAGTCGCTTCATAACGGTGTGATGAATCAAGCAAGGCTTTTGATGGAATACAACCGACGTTTAAGCAAGTACCGCCAAGCGCTGGCTCACCTTTATAAACACGTTTCTCGATACAAGCAACGCTCATACCCAGTTGGCCTGCACGAATAGCGGCTTCATAACCACCAGGACCGCCGCCGATGACGACTAGATCATAATTGTCTTTCATAGTACGTTCCTATTTCTAATTTCTTTCTAATTTTATTTAACATTTAAATGATTAGTTAAGCTATTAACAAATAACTGAACATTTTATCCCATCGTTAATACACGTTAAGAAAGACATCCGTTATTTATCGATAAACCACAATCATCTAGTCCAAAGTTAAAAAGCTTGTATCGGCGGTTACCGATACAAGCTCATAGGCTTAAAGGTCTAGTAGTAACATGGCTGGATCTTCAACCAACTCTTTGATAGTTACTAAGAACTGTACTGCCTCTTTACCATCAATCATACGGTGGTCATAAGAAAGTGCTAGATACATCATTGGTAGAATTTCAACTTTACCATCGACTGCCATCGGACGATCGTTGATAGCATGCATACCCAAGATAGCAGTTTGCGGTGGATTCAAGATTGGCGTTGACATGAGTGAACCAAATACGCCACCGTTTGAGATAGTGAATGTACCACCAGTCATCTCATCTAGACCAAGCTTACCTTTTTGTGCTTTACCACCCAGCTCACGAATCTTGGCTTCAACATCTGCCATGCTCATGCGATCGGTATCACGCAATACAGGAACCACTAAGCCACGATCTGAAGATACGGCAACACCGATATCATAATAGCCATGATAAACAATATCATCACCATCTAGTGAGGCGTTGACCGCTGGGAAACGTTTAAGCGCTTCGGTCGCCGCTTTTACAAATAACGACATAAAGCCTAAACGTACGCCATGACGCTTTTCAAACTGCTCTTTATACTTAGCACGCATGTCCATCAACGGTTTCATGTTGACTTCGTTAAACGTGGTTAGCATCGCTGTTTCTTGAGAAGCGGCTAGCAGACGATTGGCGACTGTCTTACGTAGACGCGTCATTGGTACGCGTTTTTCAGTGCGCTCACCTGTTGATTCAGCGACTGGACGACCGCTATCAGATTTGATAGAGCTGTCCGCTTTTAGCGTCGGGTTTGCCATATCAGATTTGGTCACACGGCCATCACGACCACTGCCTTCGACGTCTTTAGGATCAACGCCAGACTCTTTCGCTGCTTTACGGACTGCAGGGCTTTGATCTTTATGATCCGCTTCATCTTTTTTATCTGTTGCTTGGACTGACTCACCGCCATCACTACCTTGCTTTGGTTGTACTGGCGCAGCTGGCTGATCTGGATCGACTGCAGGAGCATCACCTTTATCAGTACTACCGCTAGCACCTGCTTCAAATTCTGCGATCAATTCGTCAGACAAAACAGTATCGTCAACTTTCTTAACGATTCTGGTCACGACACCATTATCAGGTGCCACAACTTCTAATACCACTTTATCAGTTTCGATTTCAGCCAATAAGTCATCACGGCTAACTTCTTGACCTTCAGTGACATGCCATTCCACGATGGTGCCATCGGCAACCGATTCTGGAAACACGGGGGCTTTAATTTCAGCCATCGATATACTCCTTAGATATTGATATTACTATTTATTATTAAGTCGTGATGAGCGGTCAGTACCATTTTGAATTGTCTTACTTCAATGGTAATACGCGGTACGGACTGTCATCGCCTGATTCATGTATCTTATATAAATATAATCTGTTAAGTAAACGATTCGTTACTTGGACAGCTCATCTACACTAATTCCAAGACCGCCAGCGATTAAATCTTGCTGCTGCTTGACATGCAGTTTTGCCGAACCTGTTGCTGGTGCCGCACTAGCAGGACGCGCCACTGGCTCCATGACTTTCGCCTTGGTTGGGTGCGGCACGACAATGCGGAACATATGCGGCGCTAAATAGTACCAAGCACCTTGGTTAAGCGGCTCTTCTTGTGTCCAAACGATTTCTTTTAAATTGCTATATTTTTCAATTTCAGCAATCAAACGTTTTTCTGGTAATGGATAAAGCTGCTCAATACGCACGATAGCAACATGGTCAAGGCCTAATGCACGGCGCTGCTCTAGCAAGTCATAATAGACTTTACCGCCACATAGCACCATACGCGTCACGTTGTCCGGATTTTGCTGATCCATCTCTGGCAGTACCGTTTCAAACTTACCGTTCGCTAACTCTTCGAGGTTTGAAGTCGCCAATTTATGACGTAGCAAGCTTTTCGGCGACATAACGATTAATGGTTTACGAATCGGACGTACAGCTTGGCGACGTAGCGCATGATAAATCTGTGCTGGCGTCGTTGGGGTAATCACTTGCATATTGTCTTCAGCACATAATTGCAAGAAGCGCTCAAGGCGAGCAGATGAATGCTCAGGGCCTTGACCTTCAAAGCCATGTGGTAACAGCATGGTTAGACCGCAAACACGCTGCCACTTGGTTTCACCACTAGAGATGAACTGGTCAATCACCACTTGCGCGCCGTTGACGAAATCACCGAACTGCGCTTCCCAAACGACAAGTGCATTTGGAACTGTGGTCGCATAACCATACTCAAATGCTAATACTGCTTCTTCTGATAGCAACGAGTTATAAGTGGCAAAGCGCGCTTGCTCTTCACTCAGGTGAGCAAGTGGCACATACATGCTGCCATCTTCAATATTATACAGTTCACTATGGCGATGCGAGAAGGTACCACGACCGACATCTTCACCCGTAATACGTACCAACACTTTATCGTTATCAACCAGTGAGGCATATGCTAGGGTCTCGGCAGCACCCCAGTTTAAAGGCTCTTCACCCGTTTGCATCGCTAAGCGTTGTTCGACCACTTTTTGTACTTGACGTTGTAACTTATAGCCTTCTGGCATCTCCGCCATACGGCGGCCATAACCTTTTAGGATTTCGATATCGACGCTGGTATCCCAATCATCGACCAAGTCATGACCTAGATAAGGTTTCCAATCGACAAACAGCTCTTCGTTAGGCTGACTGACTAAAGAGTTGGCAACATATTCGCCGCGGTCTAAAGACTCACGGTATTCGTCTTCTAAGCGAGTTTCATCTTCTTTACTCAGCAGACCCTCTTCAATCAGCTTTTGCGCATAAATAGTACGGGTCGTTGGTAATTTTTTAATCACCGCGTACATCAATGGCTGAGTCGCTGATGGCTCATCGGCTTCATTATGACCGTTACGGCGATAGCAGAACAAATCAATAATGATGTCTTTATCAAATTCATGACGATAATCAAGCGCTAACTGAGCAGCAAATACTACGGACTCAGGGTCATCACCGTTTACATGCAGAATAGGTGCATGCACCATTTTTGCCACGTCAGTACAATACTCAGTCGAGCGTGCATCTTCTTGACGGCTGGTGGTAAAGCCAACTTGGTTATTGATAACAATATGTACCGTACCGCCCGTGGTATAAGCACGAGTTTGTGACATCTGGAAGGTTTCTTGTACCACACCTTGGCCAGCAAAAGCGGCATCACCATGAATAACGATTGGCAATACGGAATTACCAGTTTTGTTGTCTTGTAATGGCTGATCGTTACGACGAACTTGACGCGCGCGTACCGACCCTTGCAATACAGGGGCAACAATCTCAAGGTGCGATGGGTTAAACGCCAAGGCTAAATGCGCCTCACCACCTGGTGTCATCACGTTCGATGAAAAGCCATTGTGATATTTAACGTCGCCTGAGCCTTTTTCTGGCTGAACCTTACCATCAAACTCATCGAACAAATCGGCAGGGTTTTTACCCAAGATATTGACCAATAAATTCAAACGCCCACGGTGAGCCATACCAATGACCATCTCTTTGGTGCCATAACCGCCAGCACGTTGGATGATTTCATTGATAGCAGGAATAAAGCTCTCACCGCCTTCTAAACCGAAACGCTTAACGCCGGTATATTTACGAGCCAGATATTTCTCTAAGCCTTCGGCGGCGGTTAAACGCTCAAGAATAGATAAACGTTTTTCTGTATCAAATTTAATATACCCTAGATTGCTCTCGAGATATTTTTCCATCCAGCGTTTTTCAGTGCTGGTGGTTACGTGCATATATTCAGTACCGATAAAACGGCAGTATACGCGCTCCATGATTTCGATAATTTCACGTAGCGGCGCTTCATCCTTACCAATATTTAAATCATTGGTCGGGAATACCGTATCAAGGTCAGCTTCTGAAAGGTTGTGATAAGCAAGGGTCAAATCTTCCACTTCTGCACGTGGATGTAGATCTAAAGGATCAAGCTTAGCACGGCGATGACCACGGCGACGGTATGCTGAAATCAGTTGCTGGACGCCCATTTGTTTTGGGTCGGCACAGTTACCTGAATTGTCAGCAGTAGCGCCAGACGTTTCAGTGTTGACTTTGTTAGCGGTCTGATTACGCGCTAGCAACAAGAACTGATCCTTAATGGCATTATGCGCGGCATCGTTTGGTGATTTGTATTGTTGAAAATACGCTTGCCAATCGCTATCAACACTACTAGGATCGTCTAGATATTGCTCATAGAGCGCTTCGATGTAACTGGCATTATCAGCGGCCAGTTCGGTATGATCTACGCTCGCTGCTTCTTTAGTTATACTATTCATAATAATCGTCTATTTGATAGATAAATGAATGGAATCGTGCTTATTATTGTGTTATTCGTTGTACATTAGGTATGTTGTTCATCGTTTTTTGCTATTAGAAGCTATTTCGCAATTGTATGCTAAAGCTATATAACGGTAAAAAGCGTGATGGCAATACCAATCTTACTATTCTAATTATTTGTGAACGGTCAGTTTTCTGAATCGCATCGTTTCACAACATTAATTTATATATAATGCTATCAGCTATAACCAAATTGTTAATAATAAGGTTTTTAAGCAAGCATCTTTTCTTTCAGTTAGCCTATCAATTGGCTATTTTCACTGAAATGTCTTCCTATGGTAAAAGTATGGCGTCTATTTCGCCAAACATACATTGCCGTATAGAATAACATGCCCAGCCTAGGCGCCATAGTTTGTTTGTTCAATACTAGGTATTTACGTAATGAATATCTACTATCATTTATCGCAACTTTACCTTTAGAAGAATAAATCTTTGTAAATCTATTACTTCACAAGAAGCAGATTTACAACAATAAGTCTTTGCAATACTAAACAATATTACCATGTTCAATTATATAGGGAGACGCGCGATATAGCATGTCTTCTTACATACAAGCAACGTATTGTTAATAGAGCCTTACTTACCCTGACGGATTTGCCACTGCTCCTCAACAATATGGCTTAAGATGCTGATATTGTCGTCTTAATAAGAAAAACAAGAGCTAATTGCTTAAAAAATAAGAGCTAGTTACTTAAAAAGCAGCTAACTACTCAATTTTTTTAATAAAAAACACCACCTAATGATAGGTGGTGTTTTTTATGGCGCTATTATAAAGCTAATTAACGATAAAAGGTAGACTAACCTGCTTGATCGATAAGTAAATTGCGTAGATGACCAATAGCCTTGGTTGGATTCAAGCCTTTTGGACATACTGAAACACAGTTCATGATGCCGCGGCAACGGAATAAGCTAAACGGATCATCTAAACGTGCTAAACGCGCACGCGTATCGGTATCACGGCTGTCAGAAACGAAACGGTTGGCATTCAATAGTGCTGCTGGACCTAAGAATTTATCAGGATTCCACCAAAAAGATGGGCAGCTGGTTGAACAGCAGGCACATAAAATACATTCATACAAACCATTAAGCTTGTCACGCTGTTCAGGTGACTGCAAGCGCTCTGTTGCTGGCGCTGGTTGGTCATTGATTAGGAACGGATGAACTTTTTCGTATTGCTCGTAGAATTGGTTCATATCGACGACCAAATCACGAACCACTGGCAAACCTGGTAACGGACGAACCGTTACTTTTTCAGGCAAGGTATTCATGTTAATTAGACATGCAAGACCATTTTTACCATTAATATTCATGCCGTCAGAACCGCAAATACCTTCGCGGCAAGAGCGACGGAAGGTGAGGGTTTCATCTTCCTTTTTTAAGCGTAATAACACGTCAAGCAACATACGATCTGAGTCTAACAACTCAACCGTATAGATCTGCATGCGCGGCGCTGCGTCCACATCAGGATCGTAGCGATAGATTTCGATGGTGCGAGTACCTCGGCTCATAATGCTAAACTCCACACGTAGATGATGGCGGGCTGACAAACCATGCAATCTAAGGATTGTAAACTATCAGCACTGCGATTTTAAATCTCAGCGCTGATAGTGGTCTGTCGCTGGCGGTCACCTTTTTAATAGATTAATAAAGGATAAAACGTTTGTACTGTGCGTAAAAATCAAGCGCACATCATCTAAAATTAATAGACGCGGACTTTTGGCTCGATATAATCGACGGTCAATGGTACTTTACGAACGGGTTTATAGATAATTTTATTACCTTCAGAATACCATAAGGTATGCTTCATCCATTCTCTATCGTTACGGCCGTTTGGTGCGTATTCATCATCTTCTGGGCGATCATAGTCAGAAACACTGTGCGCGCCGCGACTTTCGTGACGCTTAGCCGCTGAAATCATCGTCGCTTTTGCCACTTCATAAAGATTGCCTACTTCAAACGCTTCGATACGTGCGGTGTTAAAGACTTGTGATTTATCAGCCAAATGAATTTGGTCAATTTTTTCACCGAGCGCTAGGATTTTCTCAACGCCCTCGTCCATCATCGCTTGCGTACGGAATACACTGGCATGCGTTTGCATGGTTGCACGAATCTCGTCAGCGACGTCCTGTGCATTATAGCCTGAAGTCGATTGTTGCAGTTTGTCTAAACGACCAACCGTATAGTCAAGAACACGAGGATCTAATGGCTTATAGTTGTGGTCAGCATGATGGAATTCATCAACGATATGCTTACCAGCTGCGCGACCAAAGACCAATAAATCAAGCAATGAGTTGGTACCTAAACGGTTGGCACCGTGCACACTGACGCAAGCACACTCACCGATTGCATAAAGACCTTTAACCACGTTGCCTTTTGCATATAAGCCTTCTTCATCGGTACCCGCTTCTAGATCCGGTACAATCACTTGACCATGAATCGTCGTTGGAATACCGCCCATCATATAGTGAATGGTTGGGATAACGGGAATTGGCTCTTTTGTGATATCAACGTTAGCGAAGTTTTTACCAATCTCAAATACTGATGGCAAACGCTTCATGATGGTTTCAACACCTAAATGCGTCATATCCATCACTATATGGTCAGCATTTGGACCACAACCACGGCCTTCTTTGATTTCTTGGTCCATAGAACGAGAAACCAAATCACGTGGTGCTAAGTCTTTAACCGTTGGCGCATAACGCTCCATGAACGCTTCACCATCTTTATTACGTAAGATAGCGCCTTCACCGCGGCAACCTTCGGTTAATAGTACACCGGCACCATGAACGCCGGTTGGGTGGAACTGCCAGAATTCCATATCTTGCAATGGAATACCTGCGCGAACCGCCATGCCAATACCGTCACCAGTATTGATATAAGCGTTGGTAGATGCCGCAAAGATACGACCTGCACCACCTGTCGCTAAGACAGTGATTGGCGATTGGAATACCGCAACGGTGCCAGTTTCTTGCTCAATCGCGATGACGCCATTGATATTACCGGCGTCGTCTTTGATCAAATCAAGGGCAATCCACTCGATAAAGAACTCAGTACCTTGCTGTAGGTTCTTCTGATATAGCGTATGCAGTAGTGCATGACCAGTACGGTCAGCAGCAGCACAAGCACGCTGTACGGCTTTTTCGCCATAGTTTGACGTATGACCACCGAATGGGCGCTGATAAATCGTGCCATCTTCGTTACGGTCAAACGGCATACCCATATGCTCAAGCTCATACACCACTTTTGGCGCTTCACGGCACATGTACTCAATGGCGTCTTGGTCACCTAACCAATCTGACCCTTTAACGGTGTCATAAAAGTGAAAGTGCCAGTTGTCATTGCTCATATTACCCAAACTTGCGCCAATACCACCTTGAGCAGCAACGGTGTGCGAACGGGTTGGGAATACTTTGGTCAAGACTGCAACCTTCATACCCGCTTCCGCTAAATGCAATGAAGCACGCATACCTGAGCCGCCGCCACCAACGATGACCGCGTCGTAGTTCAGGGTTTTAATATTACTAATAGTATTATCTTGTCTAGTTGCCATTACGGTTTTCCTAATGCCTGTTAATGCTTAGAAGTAAATAAAAAGGTTGTTCTGCATCTTATTGTGCGCTAACGCTACTGACAATAATCAAAATACAATACAAACAGCCTTCAACCACTTAATTTGCATATCTATCGTTATATTGGGTCATCTCACCTGATTAACTACATTCACCTAGTAACTCATTCATCTAACTATTATGAGCTACTCAATAACTGATGCTTCTATTCAGTGTGCGCCCAACGCTATGATTAGCTATGGCTATTTTGGCGACTACGGAATCATAATAATCTAACAGCTATAAACCATATAAGGGTTAATAGCGTTGTCAGGTTCATCCGTTGTTATTTGTTGATATCTAATGATTAGATATCTGCTTAACGATTAAACAGCAACGACACCGAAGCCGTTACCCCAAAAAATCATGATGCCCCAAAATAGAAACACTAAAATAGCGATAATCATTAATGTCTGTAGTACTAAACGTAGGCCTGCTGCGCTTGAGCCCAGTTTGCCAGTGGTGATATAGTCAGTAAATACCGTCCACATACCAACCCAAGCGTGACCAGCCAATGCCAAAACGGCCAATAAGCTGAACAAACGCATCGGTAAACTGGTCATAAATTGTGACCAATCAACGAAGGTTACATTACCATGGGTTAAGAAGAAGCCCAGTAATACCACACTGTAAACGGCTAAAATGACAGCACTGATACGCTGCACAATCCAATCGCGTGAACCTGAGCCGGTTAGACCCGTAGCGCTGTTGATTCCTGAATCGTTTTTCATTAGAACATCACCCATACAAATGACGCGACAATTAAGATTGCTGCAATGACAAAGCTAATCATAGAAGCGGCACGGCCAGATTTTAGCTCCTCATTCATGCCCATATCAGCAAATAAATGCTTGATACCCATCACAAAGTGATAGGCAATGGCGGCGACAAAAATCCAGGCCAAAAAGCGAACAAGAACATTGTCAAACACGGTCTCAAAACTCTCAGGCGACGCCAAAGAATTCTGCAATAACCATAGCATGACAGGAATAAGTAGAAATAAAACAATGCCAGAGATACGATGCAAGATTGAAGCTATCGCAATCGGTGAGCGATTAACGCTAATCACTTGGCTTAAGGGCAGATCAATAGGTCGGTTGCTTTTCACAGCGGGCATCCTTTTTGCGGTTATACTCCTGTATCTGCTATCAACGCTTTATACCAATACTATTTATAAAAACACTATTTATAAAAAAACTATTCTAAAGCGGCGAGCAACACATGAGATGAATAAAGTAAGGAAGGGCTAGCTGACGTCGTTTAATTTGCGCTAAATTTGAAAGGTCGCTTCGGTCTATTAATTAAAGCCTATTTATAGACGGCTAAACCTCGCTCGTTGAGATGACAATCCCTTTCAATAACAAGCTGTCTACGTGCTTTTAATACTCAGCACACAGTATGGGATAAATCGATTAACTATTCTATTTTTACTGCTTGCCATCAACAAAAAAAGATAACGCCAGGGTGTCATCTCTATGTTATCATTTTTTATTAAGGTAAACTTCATTGTTGGCTATCTAAAAATAGAACAGTTAACAAGAATATTCAAGCGATAAGCTGGTTTTTGGTCTATAAACCGAACGTCCAATCGTAACAAAGTATGAGTAAAGCCAAGCCTTATCCACGGCTTTACTAGGATGAGCGATCAATTTGCGCAAAGCTAGTGCCAGTTAAATCCCTCCAATTATAAAATGACTGGCCACTAATTACAAATTTATCCCCTAAATAGTGGTTATTAGAGATTAATTAACAAAAAGCTAGCTATTGGTAATATGAATTCATTAATATTAGCCAATCAGGATAAAGCATAAACCCAAAGCAATTTGTCGATTACTCATGCGCTGTCTGTTTTATGGTATTTATCTTTCGTTATTAAAACAGAGTATCTTGCTAAAAAGTCTTTAGTATTATAATGTTAATGAGAAGCATTACGTTAACAACAAGTAAGTATTTTAAAGCTAAATTACCAAGCAGACATATTTTGATACAAAGTTTACAGTCGCTAACTACGACTAAAGCACCCGTATCACAGCCATTACTGCCAAAAGTCTTTTCAAAACCTCAGTAATAACTGCTAATATAGCCTGCATATTAAATGGGTTAAATTGATTTTGACCATTTAGGGCGCGAAGGTATGCGTCTCTACAATTTTATTCTAACAAGTTAAAACAATGGAGATTAGATTATGGCTGATAATCAAGCCACATTAACCGTAGATGGTAAGGATTACCAACTTCCTATTATTGAAGGTACCTTAGGGCCGTCAGTTATTGAAGTTGCTGCTTTTCAACAAGCGGGCTACTGGACCTACGATCCAGGTTTTATGGCAACTGCGCCTGTTGAGTCAAAAATCACCTTCATTGATGGTGGCAAAGGCGAGCTGTTGCATCGCGGCTATCCTATCGATGAGTTAGCAAATAATGCTGAATATTTAGAAGTGGCGTATGCGCTTATTCATGGCGATTTGCCTAATGCTGAGCAAAAAGCGGATTTCTATGAAAAAGTCCGTAAGCATACTGGCGTTCATGACCAGTTACGTAAATTCTTTGAAGGCTTCCGCCGTGACGCGCACCCAATGGCTATCATGGTTGGTGTCGTTGGTGCTTTATCAGCGTTCTATCATGAAAATCTTGATGTAAGCAACGAAGAGCATCGTGAAATCACTGCTATTCGTCTAATCGCTAAAATGCCAACGCTTGCAGCCATGAGTTATAAATACTCACAGGGCGAACCGTTCATGTACCCACGTAATGATTTCAATTACGCAGAAAACTTCTTATACATGATGTTTGCAACGCCTGCTGATGTTGACTACAAAACCAATGACGTCATCACTCGCGCCATGGACAAAATCTTCACCCTGCATGCTGACCACGAGCAAAATGCCTCAACGTCTACCGTACGTCTAGCAGGTTCTACTGGCGCGAATCCTTACGCTTGTATCGCTGCGGGTATCGCTGCCCTTTGGGGCCCATCACATGGCGGCGCCAACGAAGCTGTGCTTGAGATGCTAGATGAAATTGGTACAGTTGAAAACGTACCAGCATTCATGGAAAAAGTAAAAAGCCGTGAAGTGAAACTAATGGGCTTTGGTCACCGTGTTTACAAAAACTTTGACCCACGCGCACAAGTAATGAAAGAAACTTGTGACGAAGTCCTAGGCGCATTGGGTATCAATGATCCTAAGCTTGAGCTTGCGATGGCGCTTGAGAAAATTGCGTTAGAAGACCCGTTCTTCGTTGAGCGTAACTTGTATCCAAACGTTGATTTCTATTCTGGCATTATCCTTAAAGCCATCGGTATCCCAACGTCAATGTTTACCGTTATCTTCTCACTAGCGCGTACTTCTGGTTGGATCAGCCATTGGTTAGAGATGCACAGCGCACCGTTCAAAATTGGTCGCCCACGTCAGTTATATACTGGTGAGACAAAACGCGAATTCGTTAAAGTTGAAGACCGTAAATAGTCAGTCTTTTATTTTAGCAGTATAAAAATTAGACACATAAAAATCCCGCTCTCGTAGCGGGATTTTTTATGGTTAACATTTGATAGGATCAATACAGCAATCAGCGGTAATCTTCTAAATTTTTACTGAAACTCTTTTAACGTCTGTTCGTATTTGGCAATTTGCTCGTCATAACCTTGAATGGTTTCGTTAAATTTCGCCATCAGCCTTTCAAACTCTTGCTGCTGATTGATTTTCATCTGCTGCATATCAATGACTTGCTGGGCTTCTATTTGCTCCCAAACTTGATGCTGAATAATCAAACGTGCCAACGCTGGGCTTTTTGCACTCAGTCTACCGGCAATTTCTGCATGTTCAAATACCTGTGGTACCAATGTCGCGATATTGATTAGAGTATCAACATCTTCAGCGCTAAGTGGTGTGGTCACAGGCTGATAAAGGGCTTCCATCGCTTGCTGATAACTGTCTATAATCTGCTTATCTGTCAACATCACTAGTTTACGCGGCTCAAGACTAATACGTTTAAGCACCGTTAAGTCGCGCTCGCCCACTTCTGTACTGGTATTAATATCAGTCTCTAAAGTAGCATCAATATCAGAGTTACTGCTAGCGTTAGAATCACTATTGCTATTGTCCGTAGCTGCGGCTGAATCCGTAGCGTTTGATTTTGCTATTTGCTCAGACCCTGTATTATTCGTTGTTTGATCAGCAGTTGTACTATCAGGCAACAAGTCATTGCTACTGTCTGACGCATCTGCCGCTTGTAGCGATTCATATTCCGCTTGCAAGCGTTGCTGTAGCCCTTGCGCTTGCGCAAGATACAAAGGCTGAAACTGTTCTATACGAGCAGCAGCAGAATCGCTTTTACGCATAGGCTGACTGTCTTCAGCGCTGGTTTTCTCTTTAGTTTGACTGCTATCGGGTATTGGCTCTTCGGCTTGCTGCTGACAACCGCTCACTAACAATACGCCAGTCAGTGCTGCCGCGAGCAAGCTAGGAGCTTTATACGGGCGAATCATTGCTGCATTTATCATGGCTGTATTTATAGAGCGATGATGAGCATCAATGTCAGGTTTTACTGATAAGAGTTTAAACATCCGAATTCATATCCTTATTAAAAGCAGAAAGAGTAAAAGCTAACGTGATGATACTGTCCATAACTGATGGTATTTTTAGAAGCGTTATTGACTCAATTGAGTGATAAATTCTAGAGCTTTTTATGATAATTCCTGTCTGTAATCATAAACTGCTTAAGCCATCATATAAATATTTAAGCATAATAGAAAGATTAAACTTTAAACAACCTGTCATTGTCATGGCTATCATGATTAATATCGAGCGTTGGCGTGCTTAAATTTGGTGCTGCCAAGAATGGAATGCAAGCTTCAAAATCGCGACAGTCATGACTATGATGACGACGGACAAAATAGTCTTGCACCATACGCGCCTGCTGCTCGATGCCATAGCTAAAAAAAGACTTACCTGCTTCAAGTACATAATCATAACGGCGATTTATGATAGCGCCGCGTACGACTTTAAGACCGTGCTGCAACTGCCAAACGTGGGTTAATTCATGGATAAGCCAACTTTGCTTACCCAATGAACATTGGCTAAAATCTGTGACCCAGTCAGCCGGATGGAAATAAATATTGCCATTAGGGCTAACAGCGTAATATTTTAAAACCCACCATGCGGTTTTAAGCTGCACGCTATCAAGCTTGAGGCTGTCACCAAATACTGAGCGTGCCAAAGCTATCTCTCCATCAGTCAGATAACGTGATTGTTGCTTTGAGCCTCTAGCAGCTATAGAGCGCTTAAATAAACGCTTAAAAGTCGACTGCAACCTCATTACTGTCTTACCTTATATACAAAAATTGAGCGTTTAGAATATTATTCTATAAGTACGATTCTTTATAGAACTATTAATCCTTTAATAGGGATAAAAACTTAAAAAATAAAGTAGCTAAGACATAAGTTGTACACTTAGTTGACTTCTATTAACGTAAATCTGCGTTAGCCTAGCTAGAATATATATTCTTTTTTAACATCAAGCTTAAGATAAAGACTTTACCCCATAAAAATTAAAAGCTATTTAATTGATAATAGAGACCTTTATGCCACCGAATTTTCATGCCGATACCCCTCTTGCTCAGCGTATGCGCCCTGCGACCCTTGATGCTATTATTGGTCAAGAGCACCTGTTAGCAGCGGGTGCACCGTTACGGCGCTTGGTCGAGCAAGGACATTTGCCGTCGATTATTTTGCATGGCGAAGCGGGCATCGGTAAAACCACCATCGCCATGCTATTGGCTGATGCCGTTGAACGACCCTTTCATGCGCTATCAGCATTAAATACAGGCGTTAAGCAATTACGTGAGGTGTTAGATACTAAAGATTCGTTAAGCTTCGAGTCGCCTGTGGTCTTTATCGATGAGATTCACCGTTTTAATAAAGCCCAGCAAGACGCGCTACTTGGCGCGGTAGAGTCAGGTGATATTACTTTAATTGGTGCGACAACTGAAAATCCGTCATTTAGTGTCAATAACGCACTATTATCCCGCTGCCAAGTTTATCGTCTAGAGCCGTTGACGCCTGAACAAATCAGTGCAGTATTGCAGCGCGCACTTTTAGAAGATAGCATTCTGAAAAATTTGACGGTTGATTTGCAGGCACAACAGACTATTAGCCAATTGGCGCATGGTGATGCTAGAAAAGCGCTCAATGTATTAGAGCTTGCTATTCAGACGGCGGATGCTAAGCAGTCGCCGCTTGTCATTGATGATGAATTGGTCGCCCGTGTCGCCCAGACAGCTTTAGTACGCTACGATAAGGATGGCGAGCAGCATTACGATATTATATCTGCCATGATAAAGTCCGTACGCGGCTCAGACCCAGATGCGGCACTTTATTGGATGGCGCGGATGTTGGTTGGTGGTGAACCTGCCGATTTTATCGCTCGGCGCTTGGTGATTTTGGCCAGCGAAGATATCGGTAATGCTAACCCCAACGCCCTACTTCTTGCTGATGCCGCTTTGCGTAGTGTGCAATCCATCGGTATGCCAGAAGCGCGTATTATCTTAGGGCAAGTGGTGGTGTATCTTGCGACCAGCGCCAAAAGTAATAGCACGTACAAAGCCATTAATGCGGCGATGGCGTTGGCAGAAAAAGACGCTTCACCTGTACCGCTGCATTTGCGTAATGGCGTGACCAAATTGATGCGTAATCAAGGCTATGGTCAAGGCTACGCATATCCTCATGACTACCCCAACCACTATTACCCACAAAGCTATTTGCCCGATAATTTAATCGGGACAAGTTTTTATGAATTTGCTGACAATCAGCGCGAGCAACACAGTAAGCAATTTATGGACTGGCTAAAGAGCCAAGCAGCCAGTAACAATTAAGGTTATAGGTTTGCATCATTGATAATACTTATCACTATTTTTAACCTATTAATTGACAGATTGTCAAGATGAGGCAGCACGCTGGGGTGAAAAGCGTTAAAATGACCTCATAACAATATATACAAGCCAATTGAGTAGATCATTTTTATCGCATATGGCTCTAACTAAGGCAGGTTTTGCTTTAGCACAGCAGTGATTGAAGCAATCTACTGCTACAATGGGCAGATAAACATTTATATCCCCAATTAAACCTATCTACACATAATAAAATATTGAGACTTCCTATGAGTTTAAATACAATTCCTGAGATTATCGAAGATATTCGTGCTGGAAAAATGGTCATCTTAATGGATGACGAAGATCGCGAAAACGAAGGCGATATCATTATGGCAGCGACCCATGTACGCCCTGATGATATTAACTTTATGATTACCCATGCGCGTGGTTTGGTTTGCTTGACCTTATCAGAAGCACGTTGCCAGCAGCTAGCATTGCCACTGATGTCAGACCGCAATGAAGCAAAATTCAGCACCAACTTTACCGTTTCTATTGAAGCCGCTGAAGGCGTCACGACAGGTATTTCTGCCGCTGACCGTGCGCGTACTATTCAAGCAGCCGTTTCTTCTTCAGCAAAACCAGAAAATATCGTCCAGCCTGGGCATATTTTCCCGATTATGGCTCAAAATGGTGGCGTCCTGCATCGTGCCGGTCATACCGAAGCTGGTTGTGATTTGGCTCGCCTAGCGGGTTTGGAGCCAGCAGCGGTGATCGTTGAAATCATCAATGATGATGGTACGATGGCGCGCCGTGATGATCTTGAGATATTTGCCAAAGAACATGGCATCAAAATCGGCACGATTGCGGACCTAATCAACTACCGCATTGCCAATGAGCAAACGGTCGAAGAGATTGAGTCACATCCGTTTGAGACAGAATATGGTACCTTTACCTTGCATCGTTTCCGCGAGTTTGGTGCGGACGAAACTCATTTAGCTTTAGTAAAGGGCGATGTTAGCGAAGGCGTTAGTACCGTTCGGGTACATGGTTTCCATCCATTACGCGACTTATTTGCGGCGAAAAATGACGCAACTGGTCGTAGCGGCTGGAGTGTACGTTCAGCGCTAGAAGAAATACAAGAGTCAGAACGCGGCGTGCTCGTTTGGATTGGCAACCATCAGCCGGTTGATTTAGGAGATGCGCTTGATAGAGCCGCTGAAAATCAATCAATCTCAACCATCGCTCAGCAGCCTTATCGCAGTATTGGGGTTGGCGCACAGATTTTACGCCATTTAGGGGTTCGTGATATGCGCTTACTGTCATCACCGATGAAGTTTTATGCCTTGTCAGGTTTTGATTTGAACGTCGTTGACTTTGTGCACGCACCTAAGCAAAAATAAAGACCAACGCAAAAGCAAGCAGCAAAAAGTATGATAAATAAGAAAGGCACGCTAATAACTTAGCGTGCCTTTCTTATTTTTACTGGTTTAGTGATTAGCACTCTTTTATCGGCGTTATTTTACCAGCATTTATAACTTACTAAACGAGCTTATTTTTTAAAGTTTGGGTGTATGACCAACGCTGGCTTCTAACGCCAATAAGCGCTCACGCTCCTCGGTGGTCCACGGTAATTTATCCTTGCCATTACTTTCCAAACGGACGATAACGGCGTCAGCAGTCGCGACTATCGCTTTTTGAGCGCAGCTATAATAGCTGTATTCGATTACGATGCTGGTATTGCCCAAGCGCTGACAACGTACGCCTAATAATAACGTATCAGGATACGTCACAGGGCGTAAATATTGGCAGCTAGATTGCGCTAAGACCGTCACCATGCTGCCATCAAACATGCCGAGTGCTTGCAAATAGGCTATTCGTGCTGACTCTGCATAACGATAAAAAACCACATTATTTAGATGGTTAAAAGCATCCATTTCACCCCAATGAATTGGCTGATAATGAATAATTGGATAGTGCGCCAACTCGTCAGGGCGAACGTTACCTGAACTTTCATTACTTAACGCTGTATTGTTGTCAAAACTATTCATCACTACCTTTCTCTTATTTTTATCTTATAGAATTTTAAAAACTATCACTAACGCTTAGGCTTATCCAAAATTTGCGTGGTTAATAATGGCGTTGGTTTTGGCGCATTGGCAATCAATCGATCCAACCAGTCGATAACCTCAGTAATGTCATTAGGAGAGGATTTGGTTTGCGCCTTATCTTTATTAGCGGTTGTGCTGTTCGTTGCTTGAGAGTTTTTATTATTGGTAGATGGTTCTGATAATGATGACTGTGGTTCTAAGGTTTGTAGCTGCTTACGTGCTTGGCGCAAATAGCCGACCAACTGCTCTTTTTCACGCATATTGCTGGCTTGACTGGCTAAATTCAACGTCATAATCACTTCATGAATCACAAGCTGTCTGCGCGTTAAATTTACATTGTTATCGGTGCTATTAGTTTGACCAACCGTATTATTTGGACGTTCATAACTGTGTAAAAACTCTTGGATATTTTGAATGGCTAGGCTTTGTAGCTGCCACGGACTCGGCTGCGAGCTTCTTGCCTGCAAACGTTCAATATCCTTTACCAAGCTTTGTTTAATCACCACGGTCAGTGCGGGGGCAATCTCATTACTGCTTTGGGATAGCTGCCAATGTAGGCCGCGCAATAACTCAATCGCTGCACTCTCGTTATTGTCTGCCAATAATCTATCAGCCGCTTGTATTTGAATACGCAATAAATCCAGCTGGTTTTGAGCTTGGCTACTGGCGGCAGCGCGAGGTGCTGGCAAGGTTTGCTGACTCATGGCAAAGATGCGATCGTCCATCTCATTGAGACGGCTGACCACTTGTTCGTTGCTTTGCAAACGTTCATTCACATTGCGCTCGAAACGCTGTTGATTGATAAAAAACCACAGTAAAGCAGCGATAAGCAATAAAATCACCACCCATTGCAAGCGCACCAAAAACATATTTGCTTGCCGGCGCTGCTGAATAGCAGAAGGCTCCTTAGATAACGATTCGGAATTCATGGACATAAGGCAGCACCGTTGGTGATTGATAGTTTTTAAGCAAATATAAAATAAATAGAGTAAGAAAAATGGGTTTTCTTGCTTACATTGAATCCACTATGGGTGAATTAATTGCTGCAAGAATCGTTGTTGGCGCCAAATCCTCTATCCGCCAATAACTTAACTGCTGACGCGCGACCATATTGGCTAAGCGCTCGCCTAATACAACGTACGCAAAATCGGTGAGTTTTAATGGTGAACTCGCCATTTTGCCTTTATTTGACTCTAAATCCTTGGTTGCCACTGCCTTAACAACGGTTTCCCAGTTCTCAAATGCCGTGCCACTACTGACAATCACGATGGGCTTTGGCTGTGCTACTGATGATGTTTGCTGCAAAGACGGCTGCGCAAGGAACTGAGTTTGCCACTCTTCATACTGCGCCATAGCATCACTGGGCATTTTGCGCTCATACCAAGCGATGCTATCGATATGCACGCCGCGTGCCTGTAGCGTATCAACCAATAAGCGCCGCCCACCAAGCCCGCGCCATACCAAGAGTTTATCGCCTGCTTGGAGACTTTCAATTTCAGGCATGGCTAACATACCTTCATTATTGGCAATTAACGGCTGCAATACTTGATAGCTTGCTACATCTAATTTGCAGTCATTTAATACCGCCGCAGTCGCTTCTCCAACTGCAATCAGATGGCTCGGGGCTTTTGCATCTTTAAGCTCTGATTCTTTATGCTCACTAACATTTCTCTCAGATTTCTGAGCTTGGTGTTCATTTTCAAGCGCTTGCCAAACAGCCAATCCTGAAGCGGCGGCAGTCGGGCTAACAATGACGAGTGCTTGATAATCACCTACAAACCATTGATGCATCAATCGCATATCTTGCTCGGTAGTTGGGCGCGATTCTAGTGTCAACATCGGCATATCAATCACCGACATTCCTGCCGCTTGTAAATGCTGGGTCAACGGTGCCGCACGCTCAACTGGGCGCGTATTAATGACGACTTGCGGCAGCAATGATGGCTTATCAATAGATTGATTGGAATCAGTAGAATTCGATGATGACCAAGACATAAACATACCGTGACAAAAAGCTTAGGAAGAAAGGAAGCTTAATCATAGAGTGATATAAGTAACGACGCTATGATTAAGATGGCAATAATAGTTAAATATTATCAAATATAGCTGCTATTTAGGGTTATAAATGGCCGATAAAATTTCACCAGCACCAATGGCTAGTAGCATCTCAGCAACTTCAATACCTAGCTGGTTGGCTTGCTCTTCTTTCTCAGCTTGGCTACCCGTTAAGGTCAAGCTTTTATCAGCTTTTAGTACCTCGCTACCATCTTCTTGACCGACGCGACCGCGTAGCCACAAGGTATCACCTGCATCATTATTGCCATTTTGGCCTTTGTTTTTGCTACTGCTATCTTTGTCTGCATCAGACATTTGTAACACCGCATAAGCCGCAATAGGTACTTGGCAGCCACCTTGTAAATGACGGTTCAATGCGCGCTCAGCGATAAGGCGAATACGAGCTTTGTCATCATTTAATGGTGCTAATAATTTTAAAACTTCATCATCACCTTCACGGCATTCAATCGCCAGTGCGCCTTGTCCAACCGCTGGCAAGCAAATATCAATATCCAACTCGCTACGAATGCGTTCATCAAGCTCAATCCGCTGCAAACCACTGGTGGCCAAAATAATGGCATCGTACTCACCCGCATCGAGCTTCCCTAAGCGCGTACCAACGTTGCCGCGCAGGGTTTTGATCTGTAAATCGGGACGATAAGCTTTAATTTGGCATTGGCGACGTAAGCTTGCGGTACCGACTACCGCACCTTGCGGCAATTCATCAATACTATGATAAGTGTTAGAAACAAACGCATCGGTTGGCGAGGCGCGTTTACAGTAGACGCCCAACGTCAAGCCTTCTGGTAACTCCATCGGCACATCTTTTAAAGAATGCACCGCAATATCTGCCTGCTTTTCATACAACGCTTGTTCAAGCTCCTTAACGAACAAACCCTTGCCGCCAATTTTAGCTAGGGGCGTATCCAAAATCTTATCCCCTTTAGTGACAATCTTTAGCAGGTTAATGGTCAGCTCAGGATACAGCGCCAACAGGCGGTCACGAATATGCTCAGCTTGCCATAATGCCAATGGGCTTTGGCGGGTGGCAATATTTAAGGTAGTCAAAGCAGGTGGCTGCGTGGTGCTCATAAAAGGCCTCAATAAGTTCGATACTAGAATGTCAGTGCTTAATAACAATACAAATCCGGCACCCAAGACGGGCGCTACAAACGATTTATAAAAAAGAAGAATACAAAAAAATACCCCTATTTAAGCATAAATAAGGGTTTGATGATATGGCATGATTATTTCAACAGATTACAGCGCTTGCTGCTTAATACTTTATAGACACGTAGTTTCGAAGCTAAATGGCTTTAAATTTCAATGCTTTTAAAGCTAAATAGAAAGTTACATGCTTTGAATCTTTTCACGTAGTGCCGGTAAATGGCGACGGCTTACCGCTAGGGTTTCATCAATCCCTTTAAAATGCAGCTGGAACTGTCCTGCATCTAAGGTTTCTAAAAAGTCTAAATACTTGATATTAATAATGGCGTTGCGATGCACCCGAAACAGTCTGCCCTCAAACTCTTGCTCAAGCTCTTTTAAAGTATCATCGATAAGAACAATGCCATCTCTATGGCGAACTTTGACGTACTTTTGATCCGCGGTAAAATAATAAATGTCTTTGAGTTCAATTAGCTCAACACCGCGATGGGTACGGGCTACTATATTTTCGCGCACTGGACGGGCGGTCGGGTTCTCAAGTTTACGAATCCCATTTAATTGCGCGGCATTGAGATTGGTGGCTTTATGCAACGCTTCTAGCAGCTCGTCTTTATTGGCTGGCTTTAACAGATAACCGATGGCATTGGCTTTTAGTGCCGCTATCGCATAATGGTCATAAGCTGTTACAAATATAATAGCTGGTGGATGTTTCAGCTTTGCAAGCTCTTGGGCACACTCTACCCCGTCCATCTCGGGCATACGAATATCGAGCAATATGATGTCTGGCTGCTGAGATTTTACGGCAATAATCGCCTCGATGCCTGTCTTTGCTTGGGCAACTACCTCATGACCTGATTCTTGGACAATTCTAACTAAACGTTCACGGGCTAATGGCTCATCATCACAAACTACAATCCGCATGCAAACTCCTTTATAAGTGCATACTTAGAAATCTCTTAATATATTTATAACATATCAGTATTTACAGCGTATTACTTAGCGAAAATGGCTCTCTACTTAAGTTATAAACTAAGTGTCTAACTTGTGCAAGCCGCCAATCCATCTTGAGCGTTTAAATGTTTATTGTGACCAACACAACTAAGCGGTGCAATAAATATGCCACGTTAACAGTTAGTATTAACGGTTGACGATTAACCACCAAAGGAAGCGCTTTTAAAGAAAGAATTATAAACTGACATCTTGTAGCGGGTAATGAATAATAGTAAGAATTTGTTTACTGGTAATACTACTTTGGATATCGGCACTTTCGCCAAAATAAGCACGCAGGCGTTCGGCTTGAATATAAAAATCCATGTGTTGACGCAAGTCGTGATTAATCATTAAGGTTTTTTTAGGCAGCTGCACGCTAATCGTAATTTCGACGCGATGCTGTAGCCAAGTAACTTTAATATCGATATAAATGGTTTCGGTGGTCATCTCAACCACATTGAGCAGCATTTTTTCAATCACGCTTTGTAATGTTAGCGCGGTGATGACCATGTCATACATCACATCTTCGTCAGGCAACTGCCAGCTTATGATCAATTTATCTGCTAAACGGATCGACTCAATGGCCAAATAATGCTCGCAAAGAGCAATCTCTTCCTCAAAACTAATCTCACGCGCACCATTAAAACTGGCGCGGAATAACGCTGAAACGTGCTGCAATAAATCAGCCGCACGAGCAGGGTCAGATTCGATCAGTGACATTAACGTATTGATGGTATTAAAAAAGAAATGCGGTGCCAGGCGGGCTTTTAATACATCGTTTTGGGCGCGCAGTTTTTGCTCAAACGATTGTTTAAGCGCATTCATTTCACGGTAGCGCCGTAAAAAAATCAGTAAAGCGGCAACCGTAAAGCCCGCGCTAATGACGACATTAAAAACAACCGTTGAGATAAACACGGGAATACTATAAGCAAACCAACCACAATTTATCATAATCAACAGGACTAACATCATGGTCACTGCGGTAGCACTCGTTAAGATGAGCAGCACATACATGCTGGCCCTTGATACGCTTAAACGCTTAAAGATAGGGCGCAGATAATCTATCAGATAAAAAGAAGGTAGTAAGGTTAAACTGGTCTGGATAAATCTTGCGATAAATTTGATGATAAATTGGGATTCATTGGCCACACTATGGCGATCCACTATAGCCACAAACAGCGACCAAAAAAAGATTGCCAACAGCCATTGCCAAGGCTTCATAATTTCCATGAGCTTGGGCATAAAAAACTCTAAGCGCTCCGCTAGTAAGGCAACCTCATCATTTGCTATACTTGAGTTCTTATTCTCTTGACTTGTCTTGTACCGATATGAACGCCAACTCTTCAAATATTAGTAATCCCGATTCAAATAAAAATCCAGCTGTTTCTGATTCTAGCACAGAAGCTTCTCTAACAAATACTGCTGCAGCGCACAGCCCTACAAGTAGTCAGGGTCAGCAGATGTGGGGTGGTCGCTTTAGTGAAGCGACGGACAGCTTCGTCGCCGCCTTTACTGCTTCTGTCGGTTTTGACCAGCGCTTTGCCCGTCATGATATTCAAGGCTCGATTGCCCACGCCACCATGCTTAAAGAGTGTGGTATCTTAAGCGCTGACGACGTTGCGACCATTATCGATGGCTTACAGCAAGTGTTACGTGAGATTGAAGCGGGCGAGTTTAACTGGTCTATTGCGTTAGAGGACGTACACATGAACGTCGAATCACGCCTGACAGATATTGTCGGCGCGGTAGGTAAAAAACTGCATACTGGCCGTAGCCGTAACGATCAGGTTGCAACCGATATTCGTCTGTGGTTGCGTGAAGAAACGGATAACATCATCGCGCTATTGGTACGTTTGCAGAGCGGCTTGCTCGATTTGGCTGAGCAGCATACGGACACGATTATGCCAGGTTTTACCCATTTGCAAACCGCGCAGCCCGTGAGCTTTGGTCATCACGTAATGGCATGGTTTGAGATGTTATACCGCGATACAGAGCGTCTTGTTGATGCCCGTCGCCGTATCAATCAGATGCCGCTTGGTAGTGCCGCCCTTGCTGGCACGACCTTCCCAATCGATCGTAATATCACTGCCAAATTGCTAGGTTTTGAAGGTATTTGCCAAAACTCTTTAGACGCCGTATCAGACCGAGATTTTGCCATTGAGTTTACCTCAGCGGCCTCTATTTTAATGATGCATATGTCACGCATGAGCGAAGAGATTATCCTGTGGATGTCTGCACAATTTAACTTTGTGCAGATTCCAGATCGTTTTTGTACTGGCTCATCTATTATGCCGCAAAAGAAAAACCCTGATGTACCAGAACTGGTACGCGGTAAAGCGGCGCGTGTCTTTGGCCAATTGATGACATTATTAAGCCTGATGAAAAGTCAGCCGCTTGCTTATAATAAAGACAACCAAGAAGACAAAGAGCCGCTATTTGATTGCGTCGATACCTTAACGGGTTCGCTATTAGCATTTGCTGATATGCTACCGAACATCACGCCAAATAAAGAAAATATGCGCGCTGCTACCATGAAAGGCTATGCAACAGCGACTGATTTGGCTGATTACTTAGTACGCAATGGCGTTGCATTCCGTGATGCTCATGAAGTCGTTGGCAATGCCGTCGCTTTAGGTATTAAAGAAGGCGTTGATCTAAGCGACTTGTCTTTAGCGCAATTGCAGCAATTTAGCGATGCGATTGGTGATGATGTCTTTGAGTATCTAACGCTAGAAGGCTCGTTAGCAGCGCGTGACCATTTAGGTGGTACTGCGCCAAATCAGGTTAAACAAGCGGTCGTTAATGGTCGTACGCGATTAAAAGTATTTGCGTAAAGCTAGCAGCACCATACAAGGTCTAATCTCAGCATTAGCCCATTCATAAAAATACCCGCATTATCGCGGGTATTTTTATGTAGATAGTTTTATAAATATGGTTTTATGAACATCAATAGCTACATGGGCTGTTACCTTCTCTACACCTGTTATCCTTGGCTAAACCTTCGAAGACCGTTATCATAGGTTGATACCAATATTGCACTTAATAATTTAACACCATTAACTAATAAGGATTGCCTTATGACCGAAACTTTTAACCCACAAGCTAATACCGTCTTTTGCCGCAAATATAAGCAAGAATTGCCCAAAATGCCACACCCTCCTTTTCCCAATAAAAAAGGTCAAGAACTGCAAGAAACCGTCTCTGACAAAGCATGGAAAGAGTGGCTTGAGCAGCAGACCATGCTGATTAACGAAAACCATCTAAGCATGCTAGACCCTGAGGCCAAAAAATTCTTAACCGAACAACGTGAGAAGTTTTTAGATAACGAAGACTATGAGCGTGCGCAAGGTTGGACACCAGAAAAATAATGTAGATGATGGCTTTTATTGATTAAAAAGACAGTCTTTAACTTAAAAAATACCATGATTGCATCTCAACTAACAAACGGCAAATAACTAGGCAGCACCCTTATAGTTTGTTAGTATGAGACTGATTTACAACACTGACAGACTCGGGGTGCGGTGTATGACAAGCTTACTTTATAAGCTTTTTAATACATTCGCTGAGAGATCACCCGCCGAACCTGATGCGGTTAGTACCGACGCAGGGAAGTCTTAAGCCTATGTTATACCTGTACAAAAGGCGCGCAGAAATGCCTTTTTATTATTGCTAATATCTTATGTCTGACAGCGTTTTTACGCTGCTGTGTGGCAATCAATACGAAGTTGCGCCTACCAATTATTAAAGAACGGCATTAGATTGAGTTTCAATGAGAGTTGAATTTGATAATAATGCACGCATTTGATAATTGAATTTGTCTGTCTTGCATAGTCTTGCCCCGCAGCTACTGGCGGTGTTGCTTTTATTCAAAAACCAACACGCTAGGACAGCTTATGAACATGACACCAATCACATCGACTCCGGTTGCTAAAACTTCTGATAAAAAAGCCGACGCGCTAAAAACGCCTGCCCACCGTACGGCAAATGATGCGCGTTTTGAAGAAGACGCCCGCGACTTACACCGTATTCTCCCCGCCTCCAAAAAAGTCTATATCGAAGGTTCAAGACCCGATATTCAAGTGCCGATGCGTGAGATTAGCTTAGCAGACACCCCTGTTGGCGGTGCTGGCGCTAATGAAGGCGAGCATAATCCCCCATTTTATGTCTATGACACCTCAGGCGTTTATACCGATCCCAATGTCGACATTGACTTGACCAAAGGTTTGCCTAAATTGCGCGAAGGTTGGATAGCTGAGCGCAGTGATACTGAACAGTTAGGTGGTTTATCAAGTTCTTACGGACAAGCTCGCGCCCGCGACATCAGTACCGCTAACTTAAGATTCGCGCATATTGATAAGCCGCGCCGTGCTAAAGAAGGCAAAAATGTCACACAAATGTATTATGCGCGCCGCGGTATTATTACCCCTGAGATGGAGTATATCGCTATTCGTGAAACGCAAAAGCAGCATGAGCTGACCGATATGCGCCAACATGACGGCGAAAGCTTTGGTGCCAATACGCCGAAAATTATCACTCCTGAATTTGTGCGTGATGAAGTGGCTGCTGGACGCGCAATTATTCCAAATAACATCAATCATCCTGAATCCGAGCCGATGATTATCGGGCGCAATTTTTTAGTGAAAATCAATGCCAATATCGGTAACTCAGCACTTGGCTCTTCTATCGATGAAGAAGTATCAAAAATGACGTGGGCAACGCGCTGGGGCGCAGATACCATTATGGATTTATCGACGGGTAATCATATCCATGAAACCCGTGAATGGTTGATTCGTAACTCGCCAGTGCCCATCGGTACGGTGCCAATCTATCAAGCATTAGAAAAAGTTGACGGTGTCGCAGAAGATCTTACGTGGGAAATATTCCGCGACACCCTTATCGAACAAGCGGAACAAGGCGTTGATTACTTTACTATTCACGCCGGCGTGCTATTACGTTATGTACCATTAACCGCTGGACGCTTAACGGGTATCGTCTCGCGTGGTGGTTCTATCATGGCGCAGTGGTGTTTGGCTCATCATAAAGAAAGCTTTTTATACACCCACTTTGAAGATATCTGCGAGATTATGAAGCAATATGATGTGGCGTTTAGTCTAGGTGATGGTCTACGTCCCGGCTGTTTACAAGACGCTAATGACGAAGCGCAGTTTGGTGAGCTGCGTACACTCGGTGAGCTAACCAAAGTCGCTTGGAAGCATGATGTACAGGTGATGATCGAAGGTCCTGGACATGTGGCGATAAACCGCATTAAAGAAAACATGGACTTGCAGCTTGAGCTATGTGCTGACGCCCCCTTTTATACCTTAGGGCCTTTAACTACCGACATTGCTCCTGGTTATGACCATATCACTAGTGCTATTGGTGCGGCGATGATTGGCTGGTTCGGCACTGCCATGCTTTGTTATGTCACGCCAAAAGAGCATTTAGGTTTGCCCAATAAAAAGGATGTCAAAGACGGTATCATCACATATAAGATTGCCGCTCACGCTGCTGACCTTGCTAAGGGTCATCCAGGTGCGCAGGCGCGTGATAATGCCTTATCCAAGGCCCGTTTTGAATTCCGCTGGGATGATCAGTTTAATCTGGCGCTCGACCCTGATACCGCGCGTGAATATCATGACGAAACCTTGCCAAAAGACGCGCACAAATCGGCGCACTTTTGCTCGATGTGCGGTCCAAAATTTTGCTCCATGAAAATCACCCAAAACGTGCGTGAATATGCAGCAGGACTGGATAAAGATACCGCTAATAAACAAGTCACGCCGCAAACGGGCGATTTAACCCATACAAGTCATCTGATTAAAGAAGTGGATACTGAGCTTGTCGGTCAAGTGGGTGAGGCCAGTCTCGATGAGATCCATAAAGGTATGGCAGAGATGACTGAAAAATATCGTAGGGAAGGACGTCAGTTATATAAAGAGGTCTGACCGCTCAGCATTACCCTTAATCTTTAGCTCACAAAAAAGCGCTACTCATGAGTAGCGCTTTTTTTATGAACTAATAACTTATGGCAATAACAGATGACGTTTAACAGACTGTGTTAAATCTTCGACGCCTCATAAATCTCTTCAATAGAAGCGTTAATAATCGCAGCAAATTCTTCATCGCTCTGTTGCTTACTCAAGCCTTCAGTAAAGGCACGTGAGAAACTGGCAATCATACCAGGGTTTTGTTTAAGCTTTTCGCAGGCATCATGACGACTATAACCACCCGATAGCGCAACCACTTTTAATACTTTAGGATGATCGATAAGTTCTTGATAGAAGCCTTCTTCATCTGGCAAGGTCAGTTTTAGCATCACTTGATGAACATCATTTAAACGCTCAAGGTTGTACAAAATACTGGTTTTAAGGATGATTTCGCAATCATGTTTTTTGCTACTATTGATATCCACTTCAGGTTCAACAATAGGCATCAAACCTTTGGAGATAATCTGCTTTGCCACATCAAACTGCTGCTGCACCACCAGCTTAATACCATCGACACTTGGCTCATAAATCACTGAGCGCATCTTGGTGCCAAATATCGGATAGTTTTTTGCTTTATCTAATAATAAGTCTAAATTTGGTATCGGGCGCATCACTTGCACACCATTCATGTGCTCAGCCAAACCCTTATCTACTTTTAAGAACGGCACGATATTTTTATCTTCCCATAGATAGTTAGCCGTCGGCTTGCCGTTAACCTCGCGCTCCATGGTATCTTCAAATAAAATCGCCCCAAGCACACGCTCATTATCAAAAGCCTCACAAGTCATGATACGCGCGCGCATCTCATGTACTAGGTCAAACATCGCTTCATCATTATCATAAGCATCGCCGCTAACGCCGTAATTCTCTAATGCTTTTGGCGTGCTGCCACCGCTTTGATCAAGGGCAGCGATGAAACCTGAACCATTTTTGATACGCTGTAGTTGTTTTTCGTATTCCATTGAGTAGATATCCTATCCTAATTAATAAAAATCAAACATTATTATAATAAGTCAATCAGCCCTCCGATGACGTGAGCTTGACTATAAATAACCTTAACATAGGACATGCCGTGTGCCTATTGTTGATAAGTTAAATTTTTGGTAACTTAAAAGCGGTGAAGCTAAGCCAAAAACAATACCGCCACACAGCAAACTGCCAATAATAAACCGACTATATTGATACGATTAAGCGACTCTTTAAACACGCCGACGCCTATCAACGTTGCCACTGCAATCACACCGACGTTCATACCCGTAAAGACGATACTGGGTGATTCAGACAATACTTGATGGGCACGCACATAAGCATAAATATTGCCCATATTTAGTGCGCCAAGTAATAATCCTGCGCTAAAGGCATTACCCTGCCAGCGGACACGCGTGATGAGTAAGTAAACGAGCAGCAGTAACCCTGCCAACCCAAACGTCACAAACAAGGTTAAAGGAAAGGCCGCGCCTTGCTTAGCAACTTGTTTAAATAAGATATCAATAACGCCATAGCCTAGCCAAACGCCAAACAGCCACAGCGGCGTCTGCTTTGCTTGGGTATTTATGAGCCCATGCTGCGGACGATAGACCAAGGCAGCAAGTGCCAAAAACCCTAACGCTAGCCCAAGTATGCGCGTACCCGTCAGTACTTCACCGAATAACAAAAAAGCGGCCACAATGGGAATAATTAAGGATAAGCGCTGGGCGGCATCGGTTGCGACCATACCGACCGATTCAATTGCGCGCCCAAGAATAATAAATACCGCAGGCAATAACACTCCAAGCGCAATAATGATGCCCCATGCATCCCCGAGTGCGCCAATGCTACTAACATCTGGTTTTAATAAAACCCAAGTCAGTAAAAAGGCCACAGGATACCCTGCCACGATGGTTTGGCGAATATCGATATTTTTTTGGCGCAATATTTTTAAAAGTACGGAAACAGCGACGCTACATAGCACTGCTATCATTAGATACATCATTAACGTCATCCTTGTTAAATTACGCTATGGCGGGTTTATTATTGGCATTTCACACTGCTATCAGTATTGCCTTTATCTTATACTCTGTTACTTCTTATGCCTTAAATGGTTTTGCTGTCAACGTTGCTAAATCCAATGAAATCATAGAATGTAACAAAATATTTCTTATGCGGCAATCTATTTATCTTACAGGTGATTTAATTTTGGTTATTTATTACTGATAAAGTTATAAAGGATTGGTGAAACTACCCATGCAGTGAGTAAGCTAGAGTTGAGTATAAGCGATACTCTTCAGCTTACAATTAGCATGCAGCCATTAAAGCGAAGTTTGTTAAAATAACAAACAATCCTAATCACAAAAGTAAAGATTCAAGAAAGTACGTTATCGTACTTATCTTGGCGTACTGCTATTGATGCTTTATCACTGCCTATGAATGCTCTATTTCGTTTTTTCGAAACTCGATTGCCCGCCTTTCCTGATACGCCTATGCCGCTGCCATCCCCAAGTGATGGCATGCTAAAGTTCTTGTGGGCCTGTACCAAAGGTCTACGCGGTTGGCTATTGCTGTTTATGATTTTGTCTGCCGGTATCGGTATTTACGAGGCCATGCTATTTGCGTGGATTGGGAATATCGTCGATTGGCTTAGTGTTTATACCCCGCAAAATCTGTGGACAGAAAAAGGCGATATGCTGCTATTGATGCTAGCCGTGATGATTGTCAGTCCACTCTGGATTGCCTTTTCATCGTTTATTCATTTTCAAACCTTGCAAGGCGTTTTTCCTATGCAAATGCGCTGGCGTTTTCATCAGCGCATGCTTGGGCAATCAATGCAGTTTTATCAAGACGAATTCTCTGGTCGCGTTTCTGCTAAGGTGATGCAAACGGCATTGGCGGTGCGTGATACCGTGATGACGGTCACCGACATGTTTATGTATGTCGCCGTCTACTTTATTACCACCGGTGTGATTTTATTTAATTTAGACAGCTTATTATTAATCCCATTTATCGCTTGGTTCGTCTTAGTTTGGCTGGCGATGTGGTACTTTATCCCCAAACTGAAACAAACGGCGATTGTACAAGCCGATGCCCGCGCTTTGATGACGGGACGTATAACCGACGCTTACGCCAATATCATGACCGTTAAGCTATTCAGTCATTCGCGCCGTGAGCTTGGTTATGCCAAAAACGCTATGGGACAATTTTTGGGTACTGTCCATGCACAGATGCGCTGGGTCAGTTATTTAGAAGTCTCGACCCATTTAATTAGTGTGATTTTGGTCAGCTCGACAGCCGGTATCAGCCTCTATTTATGGCAGCAAGGCGCAATTGGAGTTGGGGCAATTGCCGCCGCGACGGCGATGGCACTGCGTTTAAACGGTCTCACGCAATGGATTATGTGGCAAACCGCCAGCTTGTTTGAAAGTATCGGTACCGTCCAAGACGGCATGCGCACTTTATCGGCACCGCAAACCATCGTTGATAAACCAAACGCGCCCGCACTCACAGTCACTGATGGTCGTATTGTCTTTGATCGTGTTGATTTTAGTTATGAAGGCGAAGACGATGATACAGGTTTAAATACGCATAAATTAGCCAAACATCCTGATAACGTTGCTGAGGATGGTATTGATTATGCTTCACGAACCTCATACGCTAAGCTACTAGATAATTTTTACTTGGATATCAAACCGGGTGAAAAAATCGGTCTGGTTGGGCGCTCAGGTGCCGGTAAGTCCACCTTGGTCAATCTACTGTTGCGCTTTTTTGATGTTGATAAAGGTAAAGTATTTATCGATGGGCAAGCGATTGATGAAGTGACCCAAGAATCGTTACGTCAGCAAATCGGTATGGTCACCCAAGATACCTCTTTATTACATCGTACCGTCCGTGAAAACATCGCCTACGGTCGTCCTGACGCAACCGATGATGAAATCGTTACGGCTGCCAAGCAAGCCCAAGCATGGGACTTTATCGAGAGCTTGTATGATGATAAGGGCAATACTGGTCTTGATACCCAAGTCGGCGAGCGCGGTGTTAAGCTCTCTGGCGGTCAACGTCAGCGCATCGCTATCTCACGCGTCATGCTCAAAAATGCCCCGATTTTGTTATTGGATGAGGCGACCAGTGCGCTTGATTCTGAGATTGAATTTGCCATTACCGAAAGCCTAAATGACATCATGACTGGCAAAACCGTGATTGCGATTGCCCATAGATTATCGACCATTGCTGCGCTTGATAGACTGGTCGTCATGGATAAAGGTCATATCATTGAACAAGGCAGTCATGATGATTTATTGGCGTTAAATGGCGTTTATGCCCGTTTATGGCAACGTCAAAGTGGCGGCTTCTTGGGCGAAGATAGCTAATAACAATTCAATGATAAAAGTTAATGCTAGAATTTAATGATAAAGGTTCAAAAGAAACCATCACAAGGAAGTGTTATTTTTATGGAAGCATTTACCAAGCGTATCAATATCGATGGCAAACATGCGCGCTATTATGACTTGCAGCAGCTCAATCCGTCAGCAGATTCGGGCTCTCCTAAACGCCAGTCTGCCCATTTTTATGGCGGCAATAGTTTCACCGTTGGTACTTATGCGCCATTATTAAATGCGCTGGCCATTGGCTTTGACTTATCTGCATTGGCGCTACGTGGCTACTGGTATGACAAACCACAAGCGCCGCGCCTGACCCGCGAGCAAGATGCCGATATACTTATTAAGTTTTTAGAAAAAACCCAAGACAACCCTATTGTTGGTATTGGGCATTCGCAAGGCGCAACTGCCACCGCCATGGCAGCGGCCAAACGCCCTGACCTCTTCTCACAGCTATATCTTATTGAGCCTGTCACCTTTACTAAAAGACAAGCGACACTTTATAACTTGATGCCACGTCAATTTCTGCTAAGCCGTGAGCCATTTAAAAGCACCCTGACTAAACAAGCTACTTGGGTAAGCGTCGATGATTACTACAAGAGCTTACGCGCGCAACGGGCTTATAAGCGTATCAGCGATGAGCACTTACGAGTGTTTGCTGAGCAAAGCTTGTCTGCCAACGATGATGGTAGTTATAGCTTGATGTTCGCCCCCGAGCAAGAGCTTGCCAACTATTTTGGTGCGCCCCATATCGATGCCGCCCTGAAAAAACTCAGCTGTCCTTATACCCTTATCACGGGCAAACCGACTTTATTTATCAATGATAAAGTACGCAAACAATGGCAAAAATTTGTCCCTGACGGCAGTATTATCTCCTTGCCAGACTACGGTCATCTATTACCGATGGAAGCGCCTGAGTTGTGTGCGCAGATTATCAATAAACATTATAAAGACAGTAAATAAGCTGAGCGATGTGGAATGTGAGTTATGACTGACCTTTTTGCGACTGCGCCGACTGATAACTTATTGCCTTGCGATGGCAAAGTAAATGATTTAGGTATCGTTATCTATTATCCGAGCGCCTTATATTATGCATTATTAACGACGCTGCCTTGGCAATCTGATATCGTCACCTCATTTGGCAAGACGCACGTCACAACGCGTCAAATCGTTTGGATGGGTAATAGCAATATTGACTATCAGTACTCGGGGCATACGCGTCAAACCATGCCTTGGACAGACACCGTGTTTCATGTGAAACATCATGTCGAGGAACAATTAACAACGCTTGGAATTAACGCTAATTTCAATTCGTGCTTGCTCAATTATTATCCGTCTGGCGATGAGGGTATGGGTTATCATGCGGACGATGAAAAAGAGCTTGGCGATCAGCCTATTATCGCTTCCTTATCACTTGGTGCCACACGAAAATTTGTTTTTAAGCATAAAAAAACTCAAGATAAAGTTGAGCTTTATCTTGAGTCCGGTCAGCTTATTGTCATGCATGGTGATACGCAAAAATATTGGAAGCATAGCATCACTAAAACTAAAACAGTCGATGAAGGGCGTATTAGCCTAACCTTTAGACAAATGGCATTAAATTAAGCAAGCTTAGAACTTAGCTTAATCTAGCTTAGCTTGCTTTTAGCACAATCTTACCAAAGGTATCGCCTTTTTCTAGCTGGCGATGCGCAGCCACTACTTCAGACAAAGGATAGGTCTGCTGAATTTTCAGAGTCAACTTGCCATCGGCAACAAGCTGTAAAACCCGTGCCATATCTTCCCCACTACGCTGCGCTTTATAACCTGCCACCTTTAAGTTCTTCTCACTACCCGCTGCTTGCAGTTTATCAACCCAAATCGTCGGTAAGACATTGACGCGCCCGCCAGATTTTATACCGCTCAGCGCGCGTATACCCGCATCATCACCGACCAAGTCCAATAGCACATCGGCTTGTAAGTCAGGAAAAGCATCATCTTTGGTATAATCAATCCAACCTGCCAGCTTACTTTTATCTATTAAATCGTCAAGTTTGGCATATTTCTCTGGCGAGCAAATAACGGTTACTTTTACATTATCTTGCGTCACTTTATCCATCAATAGCTGAATGGCTAAATGCCCAACGCCGCCGGCTGGCGCATTGATAACAATATGCTCACCGTTTTTAATATCAGCAAACTCGACAAATTGCAGCGCCGTTTGTCCAATGCAAGGTAGTGCGCCTGCTTGCTCTAATGTCAGCGACTGAGGGATTTTTGCCAGTAGATTAGCATCGACCGCAACATACTCTGCATAACCGCCACCGTCAAAGGTCAGTGCCGCAACTTGCTCGCCGACTGCAAACTTATCACTATTACTTTTAACGACGATACCAGCAACATCACAGCCTAGAATAGCAGGCTCATTTTTATTAAATTTACCTTTTTGAATCGCTTCAGCGCCCCAACCTTTACCTTGACGGGTTTTATAATCGACGGGATTTATGCCGGCATAAGCGATTTTTACTAATACTTGATTGTCCGTTAATTCAGGAATAGCCACGCCGTCTTGATATATCATGACTTCAGGTTCGCCAAACTCGCGTATTAGTACGGCGTGTTGTGTCGTTGGTAGTTGTTTATCAGACATGATTTATCATCCTTGTATTATTCTAATATCTATTCTTTTGTTAATTTTTTATTTATTAAGTTTAAGTTATAGCAATGCCAACTCTGCACTAAGTGGCAAATGATCTGATAGCGTTGACCAAGGCTTGCCGGTATGTACCCAAGCATCTTTCACCCTTAGATTGCGCACATAGATACGGTCTAGACTCAGTACAGGTAGCTTTGCGGGGAAGGTTGGCAGTAATTTGCCATGGCAATGCTTAAAGGCTTCGGTCATGCCTAAGCTCGATGCGAGTCTGTCACAAGACATTTTTTTCCAGTCATTAAAATCACCCGCCAAAATCAGTGGCTGGTCGGGCGCAATCTCATTACGCACATAATTGGAAATGGCTTCGTATTGCTTGATGCGGTCGCGCTCAAAGAGGTTTAAATGAGCACATAACACCACTACCGGCATCTCCCAACCTAGGGGCTGCACTTCACAGTGCAAGACACCGCGCTGCTCAAGTTTATTAACGGTGATATTGACGTTATGCTTTGGATCTAGCGGAAAGCGACTCAGCACCGCATTGCCATGATGACCGTTTTCATACTCTGAGTTTTTACCGTAGCTATTTTGCAATTGTAGATATTCACCAAACCATTCATGCTGCGATTGGTCAGGATATTCGTTATATTGCATATTGCGCTTGAGGTTTTGACCCTGCACTTCTTGTAGACAAAGTATGTCTGAGCCAATGATATCAAGCGCTTGAGCGATACCCTGTATCTTGACTTGGCGATTCATCGGCGACATGCCTTTATGAATGTTATAGCTGGTTAAAACAAAAGAGGTGGTATTAGTCATAAATTTATCAGTTATAAACTCATTATTTATAGAATTAGAGTGAGTAGCACTTTATTAAATACTTATCGTCATCGTTAAATAATAAGATAAAATTAAGCCTACATTCAATGAAAAAGAGCATTGATTCGTACGAACCAATGCTCTTATATTATACCTATATTGTGACGCTGGCTAATCCATTAAAATATCAGCAACCGATTAATAGCGCGTCACTAGAGCAATTGGCTGATCTTCACCCATAAGATCCTGCGGCATAAATACAACTTTACCACCATTATGAATGACATGTTCGATGATTTCGCCAACGGCGTCATCAGTTATGCCTTCTGCTGTCGCATCATCTGCCATACTTAATGTCTGCGCTTTTTCATCGATTTTGGCAGGTTGCATATAACCGCGACGGACATATAAGGTTTCACCAACGCCTTGGAAAGCACTGCGATAGACTTCTTGTAAATCTGTCTGCAGCATATTTGCACCGCGCGCTTTGTCAATCTCGCCCATAGCGGCTTGATGTAACGACGAGCGATAGCCTTCTACGGCTTCTTGCACACTATCAACAATATGCTGGGCGCTACCTTCTTCTAAGTTGGTGGCGTTTGAGACGGTGGCAATAATATTTTCTGGACGGTCACAAACATCTTTATAGTAACCGATATTTTTTGCATCACCCACGACTACTAGCGGCATTTTATGCTCGCCCCATAACTCTTGCACACTTTTATCCACTTGGTTAAAGAACTCTTTTAAATAGCTACTTTCATTATTCGCTGAACGATCAGAGCCTGCATCACCAGTCGTATATAGACCATTATTTTCAATAGGAAATGGAATGTTTTCCATATTGTTTTGCGCATCTGCCTGCTGATCAAATTCTCTCACCACACGATCGTTAGATGCTTCAATCAGACGTGCACTATCACGCGTCAGTACAACCGTATAATAATGAACGGCACTCGCCATATCACGAACCAAATCACGCGTCGCAAATCTATCAGAGATGATTACTCTTTCTTTAGTATCAATAGGCATACGAACGATTTGCACATCATCGGTACTGGCAAATATTGCCAAGGTATCTAGGTTATAGTTATGATTAAGCTCATTGGTTTTATTTTGGATGTTTTCTAAAATAGTGGTCGCGGTACGCTTATCGTATTCATTATTTAAGCGTTCTTCAACAACTTTTAATTGGTTTTTTAAGGCGATAGGATCTTTTTGATTATCAGGATGCTCACGATGCGTTTTGACAAAAATACTAACGGCTGGATTGGCTTTGGTTTCACGTAAGCTTTTAAGAGTCGCTTTCATAGATACTGCTCCTTGTTTTATTATCATTGGTTTGCTTGTTAAAATAAATTTTTTATACTTATCATCATGCTTATATATCTACAGGTTAATTAATTATATTTATAAGTTACTTAACTATATTTATAAGCTATTTAATATTTACAGCTTAATAATTAAAGTCTGCTTAATAGTAAAAAGGCTTGTTATAGCCATTGCATTACTATGATGCTAACAACTTAACCCCACTCTCTGTAGGGTTAATTTGCAAGTAAATGATGACGCTTTGTAAGTGAAGCTTAGTCAACCTTAATAGCAATCTCTCTACCGCAACTTTTTATATTCCACACATCTATTTACTTTAAGAGGAGATATACAGTAAAGGGTTGTATTCCAAGCGATTGATACCCATCTTTTAGATACTCTATATAATTGAACCTATATCACAAAAACTATATAACAAAACTCGAACCTCGTAATGAATAGCCCTTCTCTTATTAATACTGGATACTTTTATGACTTCTATTTCTGCAAATTTACGCCTTGTTGATTTTGACAATGTCGCACCAGACACCTTACAAAACCAAATTATCAGTGCTATCGATACTGCCAATGCCTTTTTAGACAACATGAGTGCCAATACTGATAGCGTTAATAATGCTAATGATTTCAGTGCTGAGCAAGCTTTGAGCGATATCATGACTTTTGATCATATCAATCTGGCGTTGGATCGCAGTTGGGGTATTTTGTCGCACCTCAATAGCGTCATGAGCAATGATGAGATTCGTCACGTACATCATGAGCTGCTACCTAAGCTGTCTGCTTATGGCACACGGGTTGGACAGCATCAGCCGTTATTTAGCCGTTATCAAACTATCGTCAATGATACGGCGTTTTTTGCTGCCCTTGAGCCAGCACGAGCGCGTGCTATTGAGCTTGCGCTACGTAGCTTTGAGCTATCAGGCGTGGCTCTACAAAAAGCTGAACAAGAAAAGTTTGCTACCATCCAGAGTGAGCTCTCAACCTTATCCGCGACGTTCTCAGACCATATATTGGATGCCACCCAAGTATATGCCCTACCGCTCAAGCAAGAACAGTTAGCAGGGTTAACCGAAAGTGGACTTGCACTACTGGCAGATGCAGGCGAACAATATAAAGCCCGCGAGCTTGCCAGCGGTACACTCACCCAAGCAGATATCGACGCGCTACCAACTCCTTATTATGTGGCAAGTTTAAATATCCCCGTTTATCTTGCCGTCATGACCCATGCCAATGATCGCAATCTGCGCGAAACGCTTTACCGTGCTTATGTTACCCGCGCTTCTGAGTTTGATGAACACACCAATAGCAAAGGCGAGTCGCTGAATAACGCCGATATCATGAGTCAAATTCTACAATTACGCGCGCAAAAGGCCAAGCTATTAGGTTTTGATCATTATGCAGACGTTTCACTATCGACCAAGATGGCAGATAGCGTGGTAGAGGTAGAAACCTTTTTACGGGATTTGGCACAGCAAGCGACCCCAGCGGCTAAGCAAGATTTAGCACAGCTGCAAAAATACGCGCAGGATTATGGTATTACTGACCTACAGCCGTGGGACAGCGCTTATATCGCTGAGAAAGTCAAACAAAGCGAGTTTAGTTTATCGCAAGAAGAGATACGTCCGTATTTCCCACTGCCAAAAGTAATTAACGGTTTATTTGCTATTGTCGAGCGTTTATACGGTATCAAGGTACAAGAGCACAGTGAATCTGTATCACGCTGGCACGACGAGGTAAGTTTTTATCAATTATTTGATGCGAATGATAACTTGCTTGGTGGATTTTACTTTGACTTGTTTGCTCGTAGCGGTAAACGTGGCGGCGCGTGGATGAGCGGTTTTCAGTCGCGTTATACTTACGACGAGAAAAACCATGAACAGCTACCCGTCTGCTTTATGGTCGGTAACTTCACCCCTGCCCTTGATGGCAAACCAAGCCTATTAACTCATGATGAAGTACTAACCTTGTTCCACGAGTTTGGTCATGGTCTACATCATTTATTGACCCAAGTGACAGTTGGCGATGTCGCTGGTGTTAATGGCGTTGAGTGGGATGCGGTCGAATTGCCCAGTCAATTTATGGAAAACTGGGCGTGGGATGCTGAAGGTATTGCGCTGATTAGTAACCATGTCGAGACTGGTGAGCCATTACCGAAAGACAAACTTTCAGCCTTGCTGGCGGTAAAAAACTTTCAAAGCGGTATGCAAACCTTACGTCAAATCGAATTTGCACTGTTTGACTTATTGATTCATGCACACATACCAGCGCTTGATTATGATGGTATTTTAGCGGCTTTAAATGCCGTGCGCGATGATATTGCTATCATGCAGACGCCTGACTACAACCGTTTTGCCAATGGCTTTAGTCATATTTTTGCCGGTGGTTATGCGGCGGGTTATTACTCGTATAAATGGGCGGAGCTGCTCTCTGCTGATGCCTTTAGTAAGTTTGAAGAAGAAGGTATTTTTAACCCTGTCACTGGTAAAGCCTTCCGTGAGAGTATCTTGTCAGTGGGTGGTAGTTTTCCTGCCAAGACCAACTTTGAAAACTTCCGTGGTCGCAGCGCCAGCATCGATGCCTTACTACGCCATAGCGGTTTTGATAATGCTAAAGATGACGATACCGCAACTACTCAAACCAATGCTCAAACGACGCGTGAGGTTATCTAAATGCGCTATCAATCGTCACGTCCAAAGCGGCAGTTTTTAGCAGGCGTTCGCTGTCCTAAATGTCAGGCGATGGATGCAGTGATGCAAGTAAATATCGTCATACCCGAACCTGATGAATACATCGAATGTACTCAGTGCGGACATAGTGAGCATCGCCCCGATCCTGATGTGATTAGTGCCAAAAACCATGCCGAAGACCAGATCGCTCGTGATGCGATGGCGACAGGCACCAGCGGTACGGTCAAGTTTAAGCCATAAATAAGAAAACCTGTATCGTCAAGTCTTAATAGCTACTAGCCTATCTAATGATATATATCCAGTTAGATAGGCTTTTTATTTTGATTTTGCTATAGTATGCCTACTTATATTTTTGACATAAATCGATTATTGTATGAATAAGAAAGAAATACGCCCTTTACCAGCTAAATCGCTGAAGAAAAAGCATACTAAGGCACGCCAAAAATGGTGGCCAATCATTATCTTAGCAGTACTATTAATTGGTTACTTGGTTTGGAAAAATAATTCGCCTAACGCTAGTATCGCACCCGTTGAAAGTACGCCACCGACTATTGAGCAAGACAGCGCCGGGCAATCAGATACTACGCCATTAGGTAATGATAATGCGTTAAATACTAATGCGTCGATTTTAGATACCGATGGTTCTGCCACCATAGACAGTCAAATGCCCGATCCCGAAGCTATCTTAAATGCATCTTTACCAGAAACAGATAGTTTGGCGAAAGAAGAAATCGATCGCTTAGCAGATGAGCATAAACGCTTAGCAGAACAAGAGAAGTTAGCGGCTGAGCAATTGACGATGAATGAACAGCTGACAGAGATGAAAGCTGAGCAAATCGCCTTGCTTGAAGAACAAATTGCTCAGTTAGAAGCAGCAGAAGGCGCTAAAACCAGCGCGAAATAATATCACTTTTATAAAGGGGCAAGAAAATGGGACATCTACAACTCACCCATGCCCCTATTTTAAATAGCAGCGCCCAACTGCTGATACTGCCTGTTAATAATGCGGGTATTCTTTTAGACCCTATCCTTACGCGAAGCAAAAATCTATATCCAGACAATTACCAACGCTACTATCGGGCTTCCCGTGATGGTAACCTCTTGGTAGGTAGCTGTTTAATGCACAAACGCTCACGCGAGCAGGCAGGACTTGGCGTCAGTAGCAATGGCAATCAACCAATCCATATTGCCAATCTTGTGATATCAGACCATGCCTATCATCCAACCAGAGCTCGTTGGCTCACGGCAGCGCTAGTCGATTTACAACAGCAGCTGATACCTTTAGTGCGTTATCAAGGGATTCGTAGGGTTGCGCTATTAGCACGTCCGCTTATTTCTAGTCATTCGCAGAACCGTTCTGCTCAAAATAATGATATTGAAAACGCCGAATTAGCAAAATCAATTGCTCTAGATTGGCACACTGATATTTTGCCTCTCCTCACCCATTATCTGCAAGATTTACCCAAACTGCGTATTGACATCCACCTTCCTAAAGAAATTAAAATATAAATTATTTTTAAATTTCTACAGTCTTTTTAGCACATAAAAAAACCGCTTTGATTGCTAGCTATCAGCAACCAAAGCGGTTTTTTAGATTTTGACTATGGCAAATTGCGTCAAATATCGAGGATTAGCTTTGCTCAATACCTTTCATGGTCAGTTTGATACGACCACGGTTATCAACGTCTTGTACTAATACTTTAACGATTTGACCTTCTTTTAGATAGTCAGATACGTTCTCTACGCGCTCATCAGCGATTTGCGAGATATGGACGAGGCCGTCAGTATTTGGCAATACATTAATAAAGGCACCGAAGTCAACGATACGCGCAACTGTACCTTCGTAAGTCTTACCTATTTCAACTTCTGCGGTGATGGCTTCGATTTTGCTGATAGCCGCTTTGGTTGCTGCTTTGTTTTCACCAAAGATACGAATAGTACCTGCATCATCGATATCGATAACTGCGCCAGTTTCTTCCGTTAGCTGACGAATCGTTGCGCCACCTTTACCGATGACGTCACGGATTTTGTCTGGGTTGATTTCGATAACGGCATAGTTAGGAGCATGAGCGTTGATTTCAGTACGGCTTGCAGGCAATACTTTGTTCATCGCATCTAAGATATGGATACGACCTGCATGGGCTTGCTTAAGTGCTTGCTCCATGATATCTGCAGTAATACCTTCGATTTTGATATCCATCTGTAGTGCTGTGATACCGTCTTTTGAACCCGCTACCTTAAAGTCCATATCACCAAGATGATCTTCATCACCTAGGATGTCAGACAATACTGCAAAGCGCTCGCCTTCTTTAACCAGACCCATCGCGATACCAGCAACCGGTGCTTTTAATGGTACCCCAGCATCCATCAATGCCAAGCTTGCGCCGCAAACTGAAGCCATAGAAGATGAACCGTTTGATTCAGTGATTTCTGATACCACACGAATCACATACGGGAAGCGGTCGCTATCTGGAAGCATGGCTTCAACACCGCGGCGCGCTAGGCGACCATGACCGATTTCACGACGTTTTGGAATACCTTCACGGCCTGTTTCACCGACTGAGAAATGCGGGAAGTTATAATGCAACATGAAATGGTCGCGAATCGTACCGGCCAATGAATCAATCATGTTTACGTCACGCGTGTTACCAAGCGTGGTAGTCACTAATGCTTGCGTTTCACCGCGGGTAAATAGGGCTGAACCATGAGTAAATGGTAATACGCCAACTTGGACATCTAGAGCACGAACGGTTTCAAGATCACGGCCATCAATACGCGGCTTACCTGACAAGATATTGTCACGAACGGTGCGGTATTTGAGGTCATTGTAAATTTCTTTTAGCTCAGAAACTGTATCGTTGTAAGTTTCTGCTTCCGTGTCACCTGCCAATGCATCGATAATAGCTTGTTTAATTTCATCGAGTTTGGTATAACGCTCTTGCTTATCCGTGATGGTATAAGCGTCGGCCACTTGCTCGCCAAACTGCGCTTTCATGCTGGTTTCTAACGCTTGATCGCGAACAGGTGCCGCATATTCTTGCTTAACAGTACCAATCTCTGCAGCCATTGACGCAATGTTATCAATAACGATTTGCTGCTGCTGATGACCGTATAAAACCGCACCTAGCATTTGATCTTCAGACAATTCTTTCGCTTCTGACTCAACCATCAACACGGCAGATTTAGTACCAGCAACCACTAAGTCAAGGTCGCTCTCTTTGAGCTGCTCAAGCGTTGGGTTAAGAACGTATTCACCATTGATAAAGCCAACACGCGCAGCAGCCACAGGGCCATTAAATGGTGCATCAGAGATAGCGAGTGCTGCTGAAGCACCGATTAGCGCAGCGATATCTGCAGACTGACTCTTGTCTGATGAAACAACCGTTGCCGTGATTTGAATCTCGTTCACATAGCCTTCAGGGAATAGTGGACGAATCGGACGGTCAATCAGACGCGAGGTTAGCGTTTCAGCTTCGCTGGCACGGCCTTCACGTTTGCCATAAGCACCAGGAATTTTACCGGCTGCATACATTTTTTCTTGGTAGTTTACGGTCAATGGAAAGAAGTTTTGTCCTTCTTTAGCATCAGACTTTACTACCGCTGCCACTAGGACAGTCACGCCGCCCATGTGGACTAAAATAGAGTTTGCTTGACGAGCGATACGGCCCGTTTCGATAACGACCTGCTGGTCGCCGTATTGGAATTCACGCTTAATGGTATTAAACATTGTCATATAATTTTCCTAATATTGACTGACGAAATTGATATCAGCAGTATAAAAAACTGATATTTTTCATTTAAAATTCTTTATATATAGCCACTAATTGCCAATTATACGGTTAATAACTGCGTCGATTAGGGCTGATATTATTACTTATTTAACAGATATATCGCTATTTCTTTAAAATAAACATCGCACTTCTACCTATGTATACCTAGATAAAGTACGTTGGTGTAAATCTGGTTTTCTACTCTTAATGTTAAAGGCGTGAGCACTTTAGAATAAGTTACATTCGATACGATATTATTTATTAGCTTTCTTAAATAAGATATTTACATGTGGCGTCCATGCGTATAACTCTATGCATATAAATAAATGGTATAGCTCAATGCGCTATAGGTAATCATCACATACGCTAAGCTATATCAATATTCGCTTGAGCGCCAGTATGACTCAGAGACTCATAAGGCATTATTTTACAGTGATTTATAAACATTGACCAATTAAATGCAAGTCAGCGTTCATTGACCGTGTAACTTTATAACTGATACTTAAAATATCCGATAGTAGCAGACCGAAATCTCTACACGTAATAATTGATATTAATAAGCATAAAAAAACGGCGTGAAACTATTCCACACCGTCTTTAGAGAAAATCTATTTTATCGATTTCAACAAGCAAGTTCCAAATGGTTTAGCAAAAAACTTAAAATCCCGCCAAATTAAGGCATATTTTAGTTCAGCGACCATTCGTACTATTGTCGCCAAATTAACGACGTAGACCTAATTGGCTAATAAGGGTGGTATAGCGACCAAGATCTTTACCTTTTAGGTAGTCAAGTAATTTACGACGTGTGTTAACCATACGGATAAGACCGCGACGGCTATGATGGTCGGCTTTGTGTGCTTTAAAATGGTTTTGTAAGTCATTAATACGCGCACTTAACAAAGCTACTTGAACTTCTGGTGAACCTGTGTCGTTTTCGCCACGTTGGTATTGGGCAATGATTTGTTCGCGATCGGTATTAGTTAGCATAAATCTCTCCGGCAATGCTATAAGCTCCGAGATGTACTTAATAGTTAAGCATCAAGGAACGATAGAATAATAAATAAAATAATTTGACCGTCATTCAGGACAACCCTGCATTACTAGAGTTGACCTAGTGTACGACAAACTTATTAATGATAATCTTTATTCAAAACCGCTCAAAATAAGACATTATCTAACTTAGACTGTTGCCAAAGTTAAGATAAAGCTTTATCTAAAACAATATTCAAATATGCCAGCGATTATAACAAAAAACTGCTGAACTAGCAGCAGTTTTTTATAATAGTTTTATAGCTTATTATGAGGCGGCAATTACTATAGATTAATAACGCTTTATATTATGCATTATTATAACTAGTTTAAAGTATTTCATTTTTTGACGTCATCTTGCGTAGCAGTCCCACCAAGAGCATAATCATCAAGCGGTGCGGTAGTTGCTTCCGCTAAACTGTCTGGACTAATATCTTCGCTAGGATCAATATCTTCCGCTAGCTCTTTGATTCTCTTCTCTTGTGCATCCATGTTGTCTTTTGAGTCTGTCATAAATACTCCCAGTTATAATTATTGTTTTATATCTATTTGCTAATTGCATTGTTCTTAATCAAGAGTTTTTTAATCAACAGTGTTAATAAAGCTAATTATTTTTCTTCTTTAGCATTTCTTAAATTATCAGCAATACGGTCAGCAGCAGCTTCGGTATTTTCTGTATGATTGTCTTCAGTTTGACCTTTCAATGCTGCTGTAGCAGAGTCTGAACGTTCTTGCTCAAGCTTAGTATTATTTGGGTTAGGGTTTGACATAGTACTTTCCTTTTGTGATTGTGTTTATTTATAGAAATTAAAATGAATAAGTCTAAATAAATATTGCGATGATGAATATTAAGACGCGGAGAGCGCTTTATCTATAGCAGCAACAAAGTCTTTAATATCATCTGGATTACGCGAAGTAATAAGATTACCGTCTACTTGCACACTTTTATCTACGAAGGTTGCCCCAGCGTTTTCTAAGTCGGTTTGTAATGTATGATAAGCGGTCAAAGTTTTACCTTTAGCTATACCCATATTAATCAATGCCCAAGGCGCATGACAGATTACCGCTAAAGGCTTACCGGCTTCGTTAATAGCATCAATAATAGTATGTGCTTCTTTATTACCGCGTATGGTATCGGCATTTACCGTCCCACCTGGCAGCACCAGCGCATCATAATCAGCAACTTCGGCATCTTTAGCGAATATATCAGCGATAAAGGTAGCGCCTTCATTAACGTCTTGCTGCATCGCTTGGACTTGTTTGTCTTTATTGGTGGTAATTAAAAGGGTTTTATAACCTTTTTCTTTTAGTTGATTATCGACCTCTTCATACTCTGCTTGTTCAAAATTATTATGTAATAAGAAAGCAATGGTTTTCATAGTAATCCTTATACTTTATACTTTGATACGTTAATTTTATTATTTCATAGCTCTAGACTATATTTTTTATTATTATTTTTAAGTTAGAAAATTTATTTATATTAATTAATGTCTTTTTATTTTTATGTAGATAGCTTATTTTTATTGTTATATTTCTTGATAGTTAATTAACTTCCATTTTTATTATTTCTTTTATTTTTATGTCCTTGTCTGCTTTCCGTAGCTGACTTAACTAAGGTACAAAAAAAGCAGGTCTCACTATAGGTGAAACCTGCAATAAAATGTGATGATATGTGATTAGTGTAAACTCTTAGTAAGTTTTACTTAGTTTCAGTTATGGCTACTAAAGCTTATTTAAGCATTAATATTACAACTGGATGAGCTTTTTCGGCTGCAAGCGACCATTTAGACTCAGTGATCCTAGACCAATAAACTGCCTTTGCTCATTTATGAGACGGATATCTACGGGTATTTCATAAGGCAACAAAGCTTCATTATTACCTTCACTATCATCGCCATTTTGTTGAATAACGCTATTTTCATAGTGACTAGGCTGTTGCTCGATGATAGCTGAAATATACCATTGCAAATCGTCGTTTAGCTGCTCGATGACATTTAAACGTTGTCCCATTTGTACACGGGCGCATTGCTCAGCCGTTAATATAAGCTCAGCCTCAAGGTTGATGCAAGCATCTAAGGGTAATAAATGCGCCTGACGATCTTCTAAAGCTATCGCTTCTAAATCCGCCAAGCTAATCGCCGCGTCAATATGAAAGTCACCGACTTGTATACGTCGTAAAGCAGTTAAATGTCCTAATGTACCAAGCATTTTGGCAATATCTTCTGCTAATACGCGTACGTATGTACCCTTAGAGCAAGTCACTGTCAGCTGGATTTGCTTAGCGTCGATTACTGTTAAATTAATTGCTTTAATAACAATATCTCTTGCCGGGCGATCAATCTCAATACCCGCACGCGCATACTCATATAGTTTTTTGCCATCTTTTTTTAAAGCAGAATACATCGGTGGAATTTGCTGCTGTGGCCCTAAAAACTGCTGGGCAATTTTTTCTAGCCCTACCACATCGAACTGTGGAATAACTTTCTCAGCAACAATCTGTCCATCAGCATCACCAGTATCAGTCTGACTGCCCAAAAAAATAGTTGCTTGATACGATTTATCGGCATCAAGTTGATAATGACTGAACTTGGTCGCTTCCCCCAAGCAAATAGGCAATAGACCCGTTGCCATAGGATCGAGCGTTCCAGTATGACCAGCTTTTTTACTGTCATGCTTGGGAGATTTAAACAGGTATTTTACCTTTGACACCACTTGTTGTGACGTCATACCTTGCGGTTTATCGACTAAAATCACGCCATTGACTTTTATCTTATCAGTCATCTGTTTAGTCTTCTTAGAGGGTTGCATAGAGGCTTTTTTAGAGACGATCGACATAATAGCTTTTACTCGTTGATTTCTTGCTCATCAGACTCGTTTTGCTCAGTTTTAGTGACCGCTTTACTAATCAAATCCATCATATAGTTACCACGCGCAGTGACTTCATCATAATGGAAACGTAAGCGCGGCGTAGTGCGAGTTTTTAGACTATGGCTAAGCTCAGTACGCAAAAAACCAGCAGCTTTATTAAGGACTTTGATGCTTTCTTCGTGATTTGACATAGTCATAGCATCGTTGAGTTCAGGCTCCATGATGGTGACATAAATATCAGCGTAGCCTAGGTCTGGGCTGACTTTAACACTAGAGATAGTCACAAAACCAGTCAGACGCGGATCATTAACGGCATCACGGATAAGGACAGCGAGCTCACGCTGAATCTGATCAGCTAAGCGTTGTAAACGTTGGTTCATGTTATTACCTTACTTTAATATGGCTTATTTTTATTGATTGATAAGTTTTTGATTAACAAATTTTAGGACTTCTATTTGCTAAAAAAGGCCTAGCAGGGTGTACCTGTTAGGCCTAAGTACAGCTGAATATTAAGAATTATCAAGCAGCTACTTTAGATAGTACGTGCGAACTCTTGGATTTCAAAGACTTCGATTTTATCGCCAGCTTCGACATCATAACCACGAACCGCTAGACCACATTCCATACCGGTACGTACTTCATTGACGTCTTCTTTATAACGACGTAATGATTGCAACTGACCAGTAAAGATAACTTGGTCATCACGCAGTACGCGGATAGGTTTGTTACGATAAATCGTACCTTCAACAACCATACAACCTGCTGCTGCGCCAAATTTACTAGAGCGGAATACTTCACGAACGTCTGCAACACCCAAGATTTTCTCGCGATGTTCAGGCGCCAGCATACCACTCATGGCAGCTTTGACATCATCAATCAAGCCATAGATAACGCTGTAGTAGCGAATATCCATATTAGCAGTATCTGCTTTACGGCGTGCGGTTGCATCTGCACGGACGTTGAAGCCTAGTAATACCGCTTCGCTAGATTCTGCTAATGTTACATCAGATTCGGAGATTGGACCAACCCCTGAACTAATGACTCGCACTTTAACTTCATCAGTAGATAGCTCATTTAGTGCAGCAAGTAGGGCTTCAAGCGAACCGCGAACATCGGTTTTTAAGACGATATTTAAGAATGATACATCGCCTTGTTCCATCTGATCGAACATGCTCTCTAGACGCATGGCGTTCTGACGTTCTAGTTGACGCTCACGCTCACGATTGCTTCTAAAGTCAGCAACTTCACGGGCTTTTTTCTCGTCGGTTAAGACTAAGAATTCGCTACCTGCAGCTGGTGTTTCAGGTAAACCTAAAATCTCTACAGGGATAGACGGACCTGCTGACTGAATGCGCTTGCCATGTTCATCTGTCATCGCACGAACTTTACCGTAATGCTCGCCTGCTAATACTAAGTCGCCTTGTTTCAAGGTACCTTTTTTAACTAGGACACTAACAACCGGACCGCGACCTTTTTCAAGTCTTGACTCAATAACCACGCCTTGAGCAGCACCATCTAATGGCGCTTCTAGCTCCATCAGTTCAGCTTGTAGGCTAATAAGTTCTAGTAGCTCGTCAATACCGTCGCCTGTTTTGGCTGAGATACGAGCCATTGGGGTATCGCCGCCCCACTCTTCTGAGACTACTTGTTTAGCAGTTAACTCATTAAGGACACGATCAGGATCGGCGCTTGGCTTATCCATTTTATTGATAGCGACAATGATAGGTGTACCAGCAGCGCGTGCATGATCAATCGCTTCTTCAGTTTGTGGCATCATGCCATCATCAGCGGCGACAACGATTACGACGATATCCGTCGCTTGTGCACCACGTGAACGCATGGCACTAAAGGCTGCGTGACCTGGGGTGTCAAGGAAAGTAATGACGCCGCGATCAGTTTTCACGTGATACGCACCGATATGCTGGGTAATACCGCCGGCTTCGCCAGTGGCAACCTTAGTTGCACGGATTTTATCGAGTAATGAGGTTTTACCATGGTCAACGTGACCCATAATAGTCACGACTGGTGGACGCGTTTGCACGTTACTGCTACGCTCATCAACCGCATCTTGCAGATCGTCTTCAACTTTCGTATCACTAACCGGTACAGGGTTATGACCCATCTCTTCAACGATAAGACTGGCTGTCGCTTGATCAATGGTATCTGATTCGCGTGCAATTTCACCCATTTTCATGAGCAATTTGGTCACTTCACGAGCTTTAACCGCCATACGCTGTGCCAAATCAGAAACAGTAATATGTTCGCTAATTTCGACGTCATAAATAATTTTATCAAGCGGCTTTTCAAACTTATGCTGTGAAGCTTGCGTTGAACGTAAACCGTTTTTGCGGTTTTTAATTTCACGCTCATCTTGATTTTTACGACGACCACGACCACGGGCACTAGTACTACTGGTACCACGTTTGATTTCACGACGTTCTTTTTCAAATGACTCTTCTAGCGCATCACCGACCAAACCTTCAGCCAATGGTTCATCTTTACGAACCTCAGTAGCAGGCTGATCGGTATATTTACCAGCCATTTTGCGCATTTGCTCAAGCGTACGTTTTTGTGCTTCTTCCGCTTGCGCGCGGCGTGTTTCAGTTTCGATTTCGCGTAGACGGGTTTCTTCTTTTTCACGGGCTTCGCGAGCTTTACGCTCAATCGCCGTTTCAACTTTTGGCTTCGTCGCTGCAACTTTTTTCTTTGGTTGGTCTTTTGGCTTAACTTCTACTGCCGCTTTACCACCTTTTTTTACAACCACTGACGTTGAGATATCATCGTTCTTGTCACTAGACTTTTTGCTAGAGCCGAGGCTTGCACGCATTGCCGCTAAAGTAGCTGCTTGGCGCTCTTCAGATTTTTTCTTAGTAGCCGCACGTTCTTCAGCATCTTTGGCAGCACGCTCTTGTGCCTCAATCATTGCTTGCTCTCGAGCAGCCAACTCTTCAGCCATTTTCTCTGGATCAGGCTTCTCAAATACTTTCTTTTTACGCACTTCCACATTGACGCTCTTAGATTTACCTGAAGAGCCAGTCACGCGCGCAGTGCTAGTCGTTTTAGATTTGAGACTAATACGACGCTTTTCTTCCTGACCATGACTTTGCTTTAAATACGTCACCAACTTTTCCTGCTCAAGCTCGGTGACTAGGTCACCTTCTGCGCGTGCAGGCAGTCCAGCGTCTACCAGTTGCTGTTGTACAGCACTTGCGGTTTTGCCTACCATGTCTGCTAGTTCTTTGACGGTCTTATCTGCCATTTATTATCACCTACTGTCTATTATTTGCTATATGTTCAATTCAGTTGTTGGCTACAAATGATTGGGTTAAGGCTGATGCTTGTGTTGCATTTGATTGTGTTACGTCGTACCAGCCCTTATTATCGATAGCATATCACTAAAAGACAGCGATATGCAGTTACCGCTTATTCATTGAACCAAGATTCCCGAGCTTTCATGATGAGTTTTCCTGCGGTTTCAGAGTCTAAACCTTCGATATCTTCTAAATCGAAGACGGCTTGTTCTGCCAAGTCATCTACGGTAATGATGTCTTTTTGTGCCATTTTATAAGCCCAACTGACCGTCATTCCTTCAAGATCTTGTAGCTCTTGACTTGGCTCTTTCATGTTCTGTTGTTTGACCAATTCATCAGCGATGACAACTTCTTTCGCACGCTCTTGAATCATGTCAATCGCTTCGTCGTCTAACCCTTCAATATCATAGAAAGTTTCGACAGGTACATAAGCGACTTCTTCAATACTGGTAAAACCGATATCGACAAGCGCTTGTGCTAAGTCTTTATCGACTTCTAAACGCTCATAGAATAATTCAATAAAGGCTTTTGATTCGTTTGCTTGACGCTGCTGATATTCTTCTTCTAGCATCATGTTTAGCTTATAGCCTGTTAGCTCAGAGGCTAAGCGTACGTTTTGACCTTGTGAGCCAATCGCGCGCGCCAACTGATCATTAGTGCTAAAGATAATATCCGCAGTTTTAGTGTCTTCATCGAGAATAATACTGCTAACGTCAGCTGGCTCTAAAGCGCTGATGATAAATTGGGCAGGATCATCTGACCACACCACCACGTCAATACGCTCGCCATCAAGCTCTTGCTGTACCGCTTGGATACGCGTACCGCGCATACCGATACAAGCGCCAACTGGATCGATACGATGATCGTTGGTCTTCACCGCTATTTTAGCACGCGTACCAGGCAAGCGAGCAACGTTGCGAATTTCGATAATTTGTTCTGCAATCTCAGGCACTTCTTTTTGCATTAGTGCTGAGAGCATTTCTGGATGGGTACGTGATAACAATAACTGCGCACCGCGATTTTCACGGTTAACATGATATAAAATGGCATTGATACGCGATTTTGCGCGTAATTGCTCACGCGGCAACATTTGGTCACGTGACAAATAGCCTTCAGCGTTATCGCCTAAATCAATGATAAAACCATCACGAGTCTGTTTTTTGACTTCGCCATACATCATCTCGCCAACACGTGGCTCAAACGCATCTGCTACTAAATTGCGTTCCGCTTCACGAATTTTTTGGATGATGACTTGTTTGGCTTGAGTGGCAGCGATACGACCAAATTCAATCGATTCGATCTGCTCTTCTTTGATATCACCAATTGACCATTCATCTTGGTCAAGATCGGTAATCGCCAACTGACATGCAGGCATCTCATGGTCTTCATCTGCAACCACTGTCCAGTAACGATAAGTATCGTAATCGCCGGTTGCGCGGTCGATTGACACCCGCACTTCTACTTCCGGCTGATCGGTATATACTTTTTTCTTAGTGGATACCACCAAAGCATCTTCGATTGCTTCAAAGATATCTTCAGGATTTAAGCCCTTTTCATTACTGACAGTTTCTACTACCGTTAAGATTTCACGACTCATGCTATACCTGTCCTATCGTTTTATAATTGACTTAAACTTTATCGTTAGTGTGTTGACGTTATATTTTCACCGTCAGCCATAAGCTGTTTGGAGATTAAAATACCGACTTATAAGAAAGCTATTCTAAGAAAAGCTGTTTTGAAAATATACATTTTCTTAAAACCATCTTTAAAATTAAGCATCTTCATAAATTAGGTTGGCTTTATCAATATTACTTAACGCAATCTCAAACTGCTCACCATCGGTAGCAGTCAGTTTTAACGTGGTCGCATCGATACTGTCTAAAGTACCGGTTGCTTTGCGGCGTTTTTTATCGCCTTCACCAATCGCTTGTATCAAACGCAAGCTAACTGTTTGACCCACATAACCATGCATTTGCTCATCAGAGAAGAACGCACGGTCAAAACCCGGTGACGATACTTCTAAAATAAACTCGCCAGCAATCGGATCATGGACCTCAAGAATACCGCTTACTTGATGATTCACTGCGGCACAGTTCTCAATCGTTACTTGCTTATCTTGGGCTTGATCTTCTGGCAATGCCTCAATATAAATGCGTAACAAAGAGCGATTACCCTGTGGCGCAAACTCTATACCCCATAGTGCCACATCACAAGCAGCTACTGCAGGAGCAATAATATTGGTCAGTTCTGTAACTTTTGTAGAAAGCTTCATAATCTATTTATCTTTTCCTATTCACTTCTCGAGCGTACCGAGTTAAGTGTTTTTAATTTTATACATCGAACCTTTATAGGTTCAAAATTTATTAAACTAAAGCTTCGTTAATCATTGTCTTAATAGACAAGAATATTACTTAAGACATAACCTTTATTCTATTCTTAACACGTAACTATATATGCTATACGTTTCAGACTCGTGCTTTTATATAAGGATGAGCATAAAAAACATCAAGCTCAACCAGACAATGCTTTTATTATTTATAAAGCAGAACTATCGATAAAAGTGTGAGGAATAAAGGATAGTATGCTTACCAAGCATCGCGCCGGTCGTGGCAGATGATGGTTAGTAACGAGTAGCATCTTACTCTATAGAAATAGAGCTTAGCATAAGTAGGATAGATATCGCGATAACACCGACCATCAGATACAAAAAAACCCACAAACATAATGGTGGGCTAATCGTTACTGACAAATTTAGTGTACAAAACATCAGTATAAAAAGTGGTAGCGGGGGCTGGATTTGAACCAACGACCTTCGGGTTATGAGCCCGACGAGCTACCAGACTGCTCCACCCCGCATCAATCTAGAACGCGTATTATAGGGAGGTTTTATAGAAGTGTCAATACTTATTTTAAATAAATCCTAAATTAAGTATTGCCGACGATAATTCCAATCTTAAACCGTTCAAGTAAAACATCGTACAGATAAAGCTTGGTGCGATTGGGGGGACTTGAACCCCCACAGCTTGCGCCACCACCCCCTCAAGATGGCGTGTCTACCAATTCCACCACAATCGCATCTTTCTCACTACGCTGTTTATTGAGTTTCAACCCATTATAACGGATGCTTAAGGAAGGCATCGAAGGTTAAAGACTGCTAAAAACAGAGAAGCATTGTAAGACTAAGCGCTTAAAATAGCAAGTACTGCCTGTAACAAAAGCCATTCAATCAAAGCGCTTTTCTTTGTCATCTATTAATAGGGAGCTATTAACCGTTATTAAAAATATTAATTATGAACGATAAATAACTACTGAAAATAGCTATTGAGGATTTTGTGTCAAAGGGCGCGGCGTTTGTGGTGCTGATACTGGCGCATCTAAACGAAATTGGTCTTCCGCCTGCTTACGCGCATGGACAGCAAGCGTCATACTGGTGATAAAAAATATCACCGTTAAAACCGCAGTTGCACGCGTTAAAAAGTTTGCAGTCCCTGCGGCGCCAAATACTGTACCCGATGAGCCCGCCCCAAAAGAAGCCCCAGCATCTGCCCCTTTACCATGCTGTATCAAAATCAAGCCAATCATGGCAATCGCCACGATAATGTGCAGGGCTAATATAAACGTAAACATGGTGGCCTCTTTTGCCGCGTAATCACGACTGATAACGAAAAATAAATCGTAAGGATTAATAATAAAAATGAGTGGTGTTTAACGATTGACATCTAATACCGTTAATAACGCCAAACCAGTTATATAAACAAAGCGATTATATAAATAAGGCGCATTGTACACGATTGCAAGGGCACTGTTAAAGCCACTTTTACCAACTGCTAAAGACATTTTTTGAATAAAGTAGCTATTTGATATTTATTAAACGGCTGTTTTTTTTGATTTTATTAAGCCGTAGCGCGGCTAAAGGCCTGAGCAATGGCCAAAAAGCTTTCTGCTTTTAATGATGCGCCGCCAACCAATGCGCCATCAATCATGCTATCGGCGGCAAAGCTGTCGGCGTTGTCGACATTGACGCTACCACCATATAAAACAGTCATGTTTTCTAATGCATCGTTAAAGCTGGCAAGCGTTTGCTTAATATGCTGATGCGTCGCACTCACCTCTGCCACGGTTGGTACTTTGCCAGTACCAATCGCCCAAACTGGCTCATAAGCGACGATTAAACGCTCTGATAAACCTGCAATAAGCTCTGGTTTATGGGTAAGAAAGTCTTTGATAACGGCTAATTGCTCATCAATGACTGCAAGCGTTTTTTTCGCATCGTACTGCGCTTGGGTTTCGCCAATACAAAATACCACGCCTAGGTTTTGCGTAAGCGCATGAGTCATTTTGTTTAATAAGCAATCATGAGATTCTTGATGGTATTGGCGGCGCTCAGAGTGACCCAATATCGTCCATGTTGCGCCAGCATCTGCAATTTGCTGCGCTGAGCAATCGCCGGTATAAGCGCCTGTGCTTGCACTATGAGCACCAATGTCTTGGGCGGCGCTAAGTATTGAACTGCCCTTTAGACGCTCACTGACAGCCGTTAAATGAATAAAACTTGGTGCGACCATCAATTGACAACCAGCGATATCAGACTGCTCTTTGGTGCTAACGGCAGTTAATAGGTCGTCTAGTAGCGCATTGACGTCATGGCTCGTTGCTGGATTCTGCTTCCAATTTCCAATTACCCAAGCTTGCATACTTATATACCTTGTCTTATCTATTGCTGCCAATATGGCTCATATGCGCGCAAGTATAACAAATATTTCCCAAGTGCTATAGTCCGTTGCTAGAGTATGATGCATTCAGAATTGGAACTAATTTTGCATAGTATTTTTGTCAAAACGACATTTTTTGCAGATGAACAGTCTTATACGCTATATAAAGTCTTTTAACTCTAAGAAATTCCTATATTATTCTATTCATAGAAACTAAAACCAAGACAATCAATCATCTGTATGATTGATTATAAATAATTTCAACAAGCTAGATACAACCGATTTGCACTAGCTAATTAGACATAAGTATATAAGTTATGGTCGCTCGTTGGCTATCAATCATATAGACAGATGTTTATGCGGTTTCGATAAAATTCAGTTTAAAAAATACAGCCCATTTGGTATCAAGTAAAGAGAGGTTTTAATGTCTATTACAGCCAGTAAATACGGCGGCTTAGCACAGCAGTTAATTAGCGAAGGTATTGTGAGCGAAGCGCATATGAAAACTGCGCAAACGGAATCACAACAACAGCAAGTAGGGTTAGTGCCTTATTTGGTTGAGCACAAGCTTGCCAATGCTTATCAAGTGGCGCAGATGTTGTCGCAAGCTTTTGGTGACCCTTTGTTTGATCTTGATGCGCTCAGCTCAGACGTCATACCAAAAGACTTGGTCGATGAAAAAATCGTGCGTAAGTTTAATGCTTTACCGCTGTTTAAACGCGGACAGCGCTTATTTGTGGCATTGAGTGACCCGACCCGTATTGATGCCATCGACGCCATTGCCTTTAACTCACGTTTATCTATTGAGACCGTCGTCGTTGAAGAAGATAAGCTAAAAAAGCGTATTGAAAACCTTTACGCTGACTCTATGCAAAGTTTTGATAGCTTTTCTGATAACGATCTAAACGTAGATTTCGATGAGGGTAAAGAAGAAGCTGAAACCAAGCTTAGTGACGGTGTCGATGAAGCGCCAGTTGTAAAGTTTGTCAATAAAATGTTGGTCGATGCCATTCGTATGGGCGCATCAGACTTACATTTTGAACCTTATGAGAAAACCTTTCGCGTGCGTTTCCGTGTCGATGGCGTCATGCAAAAAATGGCCAACCCACCGGTACAGCTTGCAGGAAAAATTGCAGCGCGTTTAAAGGTAATGTCGCAAATGGATATATCCGAGCGCCGTGTTCCACAAGATGGGCGTATTAAGCTTAAAATCTCTAAGGATAAAGCTATCGACTTCCGGGTAAACTCTCTACCTACTTTATTTGGCGAAAAGCTTGTTTTGCGTATCTTGGATCCTTCATCGGCCATGCTAGGCATTGAAGCGCTAGGTTATGAGCCTGATCAAAAAGAGATGTTTTTAGAAGCCTTACATAAGCCGCAAGGCATGCTACTCATTACCGGTCCTACCGGCTCTGGTAAAACCGTTTCTCTCTATACGGGTATTAATATACTAAATACCGGCGAGACCAATATTTCCACTGCCGAAGATCCAGTCGAAATTAACCTTGAAGGTATCAATCAGGTCAACGTCAATCCGAAGGTGGGATTGACCTTTGCCAATGCGCTTAAGTCATTCTTACGTCAAGATCCTGATATCGTTATGGTTGGTGAGATTCGTGACCTTGAAACCGCTGAGATTGCCATTAAAGCGGCTCAAACGGGACACATGGTGCTGTCGACCCTGCATACAAACTCTGCACCTGAAACTTTAACGCGTTTACGTAATATGGGTGTTGCCTCGTTTAATATTGCCACGTCAGTAAACTTGGTGATTGCTCAGCGGTTGGCACGGCGTTTATGTAAAAACTGTAAAAAACCAATCAATATTCCACGTCAAAGCCTACTTGAATTGGGGTTTACCGATACTGATTTAGACAATCCAGACAATATCATTTATGAACCAGTCGGCTGTAATGAATGCCGCGAAGGCTACAAAGGACGTGTCGGTATCTATGAAGTCATGAAAGTCAGCCCTGATATCTCTCGTATTATCATGGAAAATGGTAACGCGATAGATATTAAGGATGCTGCACTCAGAAATGGCTTTAGAGACTTGCGGCGCTCAGGTATTTTAAAGGTACTACAAGGGGTGACCAGTATTCAGGAAATGATGCGCGTCACCTCTGAATAACTAATATGAGAATATAAAATAAATTGTTTATGACTCTAATGCTTTGCTTTTGTAAACCAGCAATATTATCTAACAGATGTACTTAAATATAAAACAGTTATATACTGGCTTTTCGAGCTAAAATGAAGTACGCCTGCTATAAAAGACCTATCACTTATCTTTTTATAGGTTTGCAACATCTCTACTAGACAGAACTTTAAGGGTAATAAAATGGCAAAAGCTAAAACCGACATGCTGTTAGACTTTGTCTATGATGGGGTAAACCGACGCGGACAAAAAGTCAAAGGCGAAACGACCAGTCGTAGTTTGGAGCTGGCAAAAGCCACTTTACGCAAACAAGGTATCACCGTTAAAGGTATAAAGAAAAAGCCAAAGCCGCTCTATACCTTTAAAAAGTCTATCAAACCAATTGATATTGCTATTTTTGCCCGTCAATTGGCAACGATGATGAAAGCAGGTGTGCCACTGACCCAGTCTTTTGAGATTGTCGCCGACTCACTTGATAACCCGAGTATGAAAGATTTGGTGTTGCAAATAAAAGCCGATATTGAAGCGGGTGGTACCTTTGCTTCAGCACTGCGTAAACATCCGCGCTATTTTGATGACCTGTTTTGTTCACTGGTTGACTCTGGCGAGCAATCAGGTGCGCTTGAGACCATGTTAGAGCGTGTTGCAACCTATAAAGAAAAAAGTGAGCTGTTAAAAGCCAAAATTAAAAAGGCGATGAAATATCCTATTGCGGTTGTCGTCGTTGCAATTATCGTTACTATGATTCTACTGATTAAAGTAGTTCCAGTATTCTCAGACTTATTTGAGTCTTTTGGTGCCGAGTTACCTGCCTTTACTAAAATGGTCGTTAATATGTCTGAGTGGATGCAGGCATGGTGGTTTGTTTTAATTGTGCTCATCGGGGGTACTATTATTGGGTTTTCAGAGGCCAAAAAGCGCTCTAAGAAATTTCGTGACTTCTTAGACCGTGCAGTGTTAAAAGCGCCGATATTTGGCAATATTGCTTATCAAGCCGTTATCGCCCGTTTCGCCCGTACGCTATCGACCACCTTTGCTGCAGGTGTCCCCCTTATTGATGCCTTAGACTCTACCGCTGGTGCAGCAAACAACGTGGTATTTTACAATGCCATTCAGCAAATCAAAAACGATGTCTCAACCGGTCAACAATTGCAGTTTTCTATACGTTCAACTAATATCTTTCCAAGTATGGCGATTCAAATGGTTGGTATCGGCGAAGAATCAGGTAGTTTAGAAGAAATGCTCGATAAAGTAGCGGTCTATTACGAAAATGAAGTCGATAACGCCGTTGATGGTTTGACCAGCTTAATGGAACCATTAATTATGGCAGTACTAGGCGTATTAGTAGGCGGCTTAGTGATAGCCATGTACTTACCAATTTTCCAAATGGGCGCAGTAGTAGGCTAAAATCTACTACAAGGACAACGACTTCATGCAATTTATTCAGTTATTACAAGAAAATATGACTCTTGCCTTAGTCGTATTTGGTCTACTCGGTCTTTGTGTCGGCAGTTTTTTAAATGTCGTCATTCATCGTATACCGCTTATGATGGTAGCGGCGTGGCGACAAGAATGTAGCCAATTTATGACCGAGCAAGCAGACATGCCGCGTGAACATACGACGCCACTGGCAAACATTGTCGCCACCGATACCCCTATTACATTAAGCATACCTGCCTCACGCTGTCCTCACTGCGCCCATAAAATAAAGTGGTATGAGAATATCCCTTTAATAAGTTGGCTAGTTTTACGTGGGCGCTGCTCGGATTGTAAAGCCCCTATAGGACTGCGTTATCCTATTATTGAGCTAGTCACAGCCCTACTATCTATCTTAGTTATTTACCAGTTTGGCGTCAGCGCGGCTGGATTATCTGCCCTGATTTTGGTCTGGACACTGGTAGCATTAACCGGTATCGACTTTGATACCCAGCTACTGCCTGACCGTTTAACCTTTCCTTTAGCAGGATTAGGCTTGGCAGTAAACTCGCAAGGCTGGTTTGTATCGCCTACTCAGTCTATCTGGGGGCTATTACTCGGATTTTTGTCTTTGTGGGTGGTGGTCAAAGTCTTTTATCTCATCACTAAAAAACATGGTATGGGACAAGGCGACTTTAAATTATTGGCGGTTTTAGGCGCTTGGCTTGGACCTATGATGTTGCCGTTAATTATTTTACTGTCGTCACTGCTTGGTTCAATCGTTGGGCTTATTCTGATGAAAAAACAAGGAGAAAGTCGTCCTTTTGCCTTTGGCCCTTATATCGCGATTGCCGGTATCATTGCTTTACTATACGGCTCAGACATCGTCAATTGGTATCTAGGGATGTATACTTAGCCATCTATCCTATGAAAGTAGACCTATAATTTCTAAAAACAGAGTCTTTAACCTGCTAGAATAGGTTATTGCTGTATTACGGTCATCCCTATTTTATCAGTTAAATAAGTCATCATTATGTCAAATTATGCCTCATCTTTATCTTATTCCTTTCAACCACAGCCTTGCCAAACCAAAAGTAAGACATTGGTCATCGGTTTGACCGGTGGTATCGGCAGTGGCAAGTCGGCTGCGAGCGATTGGTTCGCTCAGAAAGGGATTGATATTATTGATGCGGATGTGATTGCTCATGAAGTGGTCGCTAAAGGTAGCGCCACTTTACGCAAAATTAAAAGAAAATTTGGCGATTGGGTGTTGAATGCCGATGGTGAAATGGACCGTGCCGCCGTGCGCACTCATGTCTTTACTCATCCTGAAGCCCTAATTGAGCTTGAAGCAATCACTCATCCGGCGATACGTGAAGCTGCAAAACTACAACTAGCAGCCAGTACATCACCTTATGTGGTGCTGTCAGCGCCACTGCTGATTGAGGCAGCGGAAGCTGGTCTTGCTAATTTATGCCAGCGTATTTTGGTGATGGATGCCACTGAGGACACCCAGCTTGCGCGTGCGACTCAGCGTGATGAGCAAAGCGTGCAAAAGATTAAAGCCATTATGGTCAATCAGCTGAGCCGCGAAGAACGTAATCGTCATGCGGATGATGTGGTGCTCAACGAGAGCGATCTTGCGGCGCTATATGTACAGCTTGAGCCCTTACACCAAGACTATCTTACGCTTGCCCATCAGCTAAAGTCCGCTGCCGATTAATCTCGTAGAGCGCCATACCGGTAGCAACACTCACATTTAAGCTTTGTAAGTTACCATGCTCGTTGCCTGACATCGGAATATAAACCAGCTCATCGCAGCTCTCCATAGTCAGGCGACGCATGCCCTCACCCTCTGAGCCCATAATAATAGCAGTTTTACCGGTCAAATCTGCCTCATGTATTGGCTTAGCATCTGCGTTTAAAGCAGTACCAAAGACAAATACACCAGCGTTTTTAATCTTGGTTAGCGTACGTGCCAAATTGGTCACACTGACGATAGGCATCATCTCTGCTGCCCCTACCGATACTTTAGCAACAGTTGGCGTGAGACTTGCCGCATGATGTTTTGGACAAATGACGGCATCAACGCCCATTGCTACGGCTGTGCGCAAACACGCGCCAAAGTTATGCGCATCGGTAATTTGATCAAGCACCAACAATAAACACTGCTCACGGCTAGCAAGGATATCGAGCAAACCTTCATCAGCGAAACCTAACGGGCGCGCATTAAGCACTACACCTTGATGCTGCGGGCTGCCACACAGTTGCGTAAGTTTGTCTTTTTGCGTCGGTTGAATACTAATGCCATTATCACGTGCTTGCGCCATAATCGCTTGCACGTTACTGTCAGTCTCGCGTCCTTGCTGGACAAACAAGCTGAGTCCATCAAGAGGACGGTGTTCGAGTAAGGCATCAATCGCATGAATGCCATAGAAATAGCTGGGTTTTGCCATAATAGGCCTACTGATTATAAAGTGGATATCGCGCGCGGCGATAAAGAAGAAAAATATAGCGATAATTGTAGCAACTAATCATCGACTAAACGAAATTTTATTATTAAAAAACTCACCAAAAAAAAGAAACAAACCTTATCGCAAGATTTATTTCTTTTTAAGTGCTTAGCTTTAGGTGTCAGAAATGGTCTTTTAATACAACCAATCTTAAACAGCATTAACCCTCTAAATGACAGATATACTGCACGATTTCTTCCGTGCGTAGGTTAAAGCCACTATTGCCTTCGACCACGAATGACTGTCCTGCGCGGTAGTAGCTGAACTCTTCTTCGCCATTTATTTTTACCTCGCACTCACCGCTGATGATTTCGATACGTTCGGAGGTATTGGTGCTAAAGTGATAGTGTTCGACCAAATTATCGCAAGGCAAAATAACCCCTAACGTTTTATGGCGACCGTCCTCAAACATAATGGTATGGCTTGAGCAACGACCATCATAGGATATCGTGGCTTGAGCATTGACTGTTACATTGGTAAATTGCGCCGCTGTCATAGTGGCTTCCTTATCAAATAATTATTGCCAAACTAAAAAACCAAATTGAAAAACCAAATTGAAAAACCAGAGATTAATTCACCGCCTAAATGACAGTTAAACAACCTTTTTTAACGACTAATGCTATATTTCATTATCTATAAGACCAACCCTGTAGCACAGATCGTATGAAAATCTGGTGGTAAGAGTTTATCATTATGTGAGATTATGCTACCACATTATATCTATAAAGTTTGTTACAGCGACGAGGAAAGTTGCGCTTATTGTTAAATAAACGCCCAACTTTGATTACCTTTAAAATTTGTATTTACTATCTTTTGCCACCATAATATTTACCAATTCCCTTTATTTCATTAGCACCATTAACCAAAGCCGTTTATTCCCTTATTTACATATTTTAGACATGACTTATCAGCATAATTGGTGAAGTTCATTGTCTGCCATGAGAGGCATTGATGCTCGTATCATTAACTTTACATCAGTTTGCATTGATTGCTCAGCATGAGCTGAGCGTGGCTGAAGGCTTCAATGTCATCACCGGTGAGACGGGTGCTGGCAAGTCATTATTATTGGATGCGCTATCGCTATGTGCAGGCGAGCGCGCTGACAGTGCGATGGTCAGACATGGGGCTGTGCACGCCGATATTTATGCGCAGTTTGATGTGGAAAATAATGACGTCATTGCGGAATGGTTTGCCAAAAACGACCGACCTCTAGAAGAACCCGAAGTCCTTATTCGCCGTCAACTCAGTAATACAGGACGCTCAAAAGCGTGGTTAAATGGCACGCCAGTCAGTTTGGCTGAGCTAAAAAGTCTCGGTGCCTTACTGGTTAATATCCATACTCAACATGCCCAGCAAGCATTACTTAAGCCGCAGTTTGTGGTGCAATGGCTGGACGAGATGGCGCAAATCACACCGCTTGCGACACAAACGGCCAGCAGTTATCAGACCTACCAGCAGCTCAAACGCCGGGCTGATGATATCGCCAGCCGTGAAGCCCAGCGCCAAGACCGTATGCAATTGTTGCAAAGTCAACTTGCCGATATTGCGCCATTACTCGCCGTTGATTATGCAGAAGTTGAAGCGGAGCATGAAGAGCTATCCAATATTGAAGCATTAATGCAAGAGGCCAGTCATGGTTTGCATCTGCTCGATAATGACACCGATGAGCCTGATGTCATGACCTTATTAGGACAGGCAATCAAGCTCTGTGATCATCAGTTAGGCGTCAGTCAAACTTTTGAGCAAGCTTCCGAACAGTTGCATTTAGCGCAGCAGCAAATCACTGAAGTGACGGGGTTACTATCGGATTATGCTGAGCAGCAGCTACCTGACCCTGAACGGCTACAAACACTCGATAGCTTAATCAGTCTCGGACATCGTTTGTCACGTAAGCACGGCTTACCAGCGAATGATTTAATCGATGAGGCAAAAGGTTGGGAAGTACAATTAGAACAATTAGAAAACGAGCCCAGTAGCGATGCCATGGCGGCACAAATTGAGCAAGCATGGCAGGACTATCTTGCGCTTGCAACTCAGTTAAATAAAGAACGCTCAAAAGCTGCGCCGACTGTCAGCAAACAATTAATTAAGCAATTACAGCCACTTGCGCTGCCCAATGCGCGCTGCGAGTTTGTCTTTACCAAAAAATCCGAACCTAGCCAGTATAGTGCGCAAGGTTGCTATGATATTGATTTGTTATTTAGCGCCAACGTCGGTATGCCCATGCAACCACTACATAAGATTGCTTCGGGCGGTGAGCTGTCACGGATGGCACTGGTGATGCAAGTATTGCAAGCGACCAATGCCGATAATAATGCTGCCAAGCCAATGCTGGTATTTGATGAAGTCGATGTGGGTATTAGTGGTGGCACGGCGCAAGTGGTCGGTGAGTTATTACGGGCGCTTGGGCAGACGCAGCAGTTATTGGCTATTACCCACCAAGCGCAAGTCGCGGCGCAAGCCCATCAGCATATATTGGTACAAAAACATCATGATGAGCAAACCGAAAGTGAGCTATTAATCTTAACCGATAGCGCGCAAGTCGACGAGCTAGCACGCATGTCGGGCGGCGTAACTATTACTGACGTCACCCGTGACCATGCCCGTAGTTTATTGAGCGATGTTAAATAAAGATTTATGATTCAGCATTAACGTCGAATCACCACTAAACATTTGCTTTGGTTGATTTTTTACTCAGTATCGCCATATAGTGGTGTCTCACCATTCATATTAGGTTGCGTTTTTTGCTATGTCTAAAGCCAATTTGACCCATCATTTCTTAATCGCCGCGCCAGAGCTGTCAGACCCACGGTTTGAGCAGGCGCTGATTTATATCTGTCGTCATGATAAAAACGGTGCACTTGGTCTGATGGTCAACCGTCCATTGGAGCAGTCGCGAGTGGGCAAACTGCTAGAAGACTTAGATATTGAAGTGACTGATCCGCAAGTGATGGAAGATGTGGCGTTAGCAGGTGGTCCTATGTATCCAGAAATTGGCTTTGTCCTGCATACCGGTCAGCCGGAATGGGCATCTTCCTTTGCGATATCAGAAAACGTTTGTATCACTACCAGTCAAGATATTCTTAAGCGTATCGCTGCCGGTCAAGGCGTTGGTCATTATCAGCTGTGCTTAGGTCATGCCAGTTGGGGTAAAAAACAGCTCGATCAAGAACTTAATAACGGCGACTGGCTCGTCTGTCCTGCTGATCTTAATCTATTGTTTGATACGCCATTTGAAGAACGGTGGCAAATCGCTGCCGATAAGATTGGCGTTAATTTTGACTATTTAAGTAGCGATATTGGTCATGCCTAGCGTTATATATTGAGTGCTATATACTTAGCAGCATTTGCTTAATGAAGACACAAATAGGAAATACCCCTGATTATGGTAGATAGCACGCTTATAACAGATACGACAGCTGTCGAACCAGCGATTAAGCCGCATCTTATTTTGGCGCTCGATTATGGCGTCAAAAAAATGGGCATGGCATTAGGTAATAGCATTACTGAGACTGCGCGTGCTTTTGATATTTTGGCGATGAATAATGGTCAGCCTGATTGGGATAATCTGCTCGGCATTATCAAGGTTTGGGGCGTGGCAAAAGTGGTGGTCGGATTGCCACTCAATATGGATGGTAGCAGCTCAATGCTGTCCAAGCGGGCGCATAAATTTGCCCGTCGCTTAGCTCATAGGATTATGGAACAACATCTACCAGTGGTAGTGAGCCTCTGCGATGAGCGCCTGACCTCAGTGGCAGCACGGGAAATTGCGTGGGAAAATGGCTGGATTAAAAACGAGCGCGACCCGATTGATGATATCTCCGCCTGTATCTTGATGTCGACTTACTTTGCTGATCCCAGTAGCAGTATCGCCATCGACGCCATTAAAGCGGATTAATAGTGCAGTAAATCCATTGCTAACATACCGTGCCTCTTTGCTGCATCATCTAAACGAATAAATGACTGATTAATATGACCACTGTTTCAGACCAATCCTTGCAAAATAGCTCTCAGCGTGGCTTTGCGCCGCTCGCGATTGCGCGTATCAAAGGCGCTCAGCGAGTCAACCAAATAGCGATTTATCTTATTTATGCCGCTATTCTCGCCTTTATGGTCTTTGGCACCATTGCCAGTATCAAAGCCTTTCATGACAATCAACTGCTTTATCAACTCTTCTATAACTTGCCCTATGCTTTAGTGGCGCTCACCATTCCTATTACTATCTATGATGCATTGGTGATTTACCGTTATCGCTTAAATCAGCCATCGATGATTGCCATGAGTATTGGCGTATCAACCCTCATATTGCTTGGTGGGCTATTATTTGCCGATACCGCCTGGTTGGGGTTATCTTGTTGGCTTGGCGTGGCATTTTTATTCAAAGTTAGCTTTAAGCGCTTTTTTAACTTTTTGGGAGCCGACAAAGAAGCTGATGTTGTTAAAGAAGCATAAAGCAGCTGAACACATGGTACGGCAAACATGGTACGGCAACGAATGAATAGTAAAAAACTTTCACCATACTTTATCGATTTAAAAAAACGACTATGACACCTTCAATATCTGATACTACTATTCAACATCATTTAGATACCCAAGGGCTGATTTGCCCTGAGCCAGTGATGATGTTACATCGAACCATACGTAAAGCCGAAGCTGGTGCGGTGATTGAGATACTCGCCACTGACCCTGCGACTACTCGCGATATTCCTAATTTTTGCCGTCATTTGGGGCATGAGCTTGTACAGCAAGAAACGCTTGCTGAAAATGTACCTTTAAATGTCGATCCCGATGAAATCACAATTGCTAGCGATAATGACGCGCCTATCAATGCCACGCTTTATCGGTATTTGGTCAAGAAAAAGAATGCTTAAATGCATTTAATTGACCCTAGAGCATTAGTAACCTAAGAGCACTAAGAACGTCAGTACATTAATAAAGTAATAGAACTAATAGCACTAATAGCACTAATAGCACTAATAGCATCAAGATATCTTTGCTTTGTACGAAACATATCATTCACAAATTAAAGGTAGATAACGTGTTAGCAATCCAAAAGCAGTATGTGCAGTGGCTCGAAAACAAAGACGGAAACGAAACCTTACATCAAGCACTTTGGTTATCAGAAAGCAATCATGTGCCACCTACGCGTATTGTGTTGGTCGATGATAAAACGACCGCAGATGAAGCTTACCGCTTGGCTTGCGAAGGGACATCACTACTATGGCGCGGTGACTTTCATAATGCACGGCAATTGCTACAAGCGCTTGGTCGGCGTATCGATCGCACTAATGAGCGCGCTGAACAGCGCAAAATGAAGAAAGCGGCTAATAAGTCTGCTAAATCTTCTGCATCCACAACTGAATCCCTAGCCATACCCAACCTATTTCATCAGCAGCGCCAAATGCAAGCGCAGCGTTCGCGCATATTAAGCCGTTTGCTACTAGAGCTTGATACGAATTATACCAGCCAGCTACGTCGCGCCCCTGATGTGAGCGCTCCTTGTATGGCAGCTTTTGGTCAGTTGGATGAATCGTGCGTGCTGTCGTTTCGTGACCTGCAAGGCGCATTAGGCGCAGCGCAGTGGCGCGAAAAAGGCGTACCAATTGAAAATTTAGGTGTATCGATTTTCCCGTATTATGGTGTTTTTGCACCAACCCGTCATGAATATGTGCAGCTATTGCTCGATGCACCGTTGCCAAAATTTCATGATGTTGCCTATGATATCGGTACGGGCACTGGGTTGCTGGCTATAATCTTGGCGCAGCGCGGTGTGAAACAAGTAATTGCCACAGACTTAAATCCACGTGCTTTAGCCTGTGCCAAGGAGAACTTTACACGTTTAGCATTAACTAGCGTACAGTTACAGCAAGCGGATTTATATCCGACTGATGCGCCACTCGCCAATTTAATTGTCTGTAATCCACCTTGGTTGCCCGCTAAACCAAGCTCACCACTCGAATACGCTGTCTATGATGCTAATAGCGCCATGCTGCGTGGGTTGTTGCAGGGCGCAAACCAGCACTTAGCTGAGCAAGGAGAGGTGTGGTTGATTTTGTCGGATTTGGCTGAGCATTTGCAGCTGCGTACCCGTGATGAATTACTGGGCTGGTTTGCAGATAGCGGTTTAAAAGTGAAATATCGCCTCGATACAAAACCTAAGCATGGTCGCAGTCAAGATGATACCGATCCCCTATTTGCCGCGCGCAGTGCGGAAATCACTTCGTTATGGTGCTTAGAACGTGTTTAACATTCAATCACCGAGTCCCGTCTTATGAGCCGCGACCGTGCCGTACAGCAGCGCCAACCTAAAGCGCTGGCGGTTGATGACGAACCAGCTTATATGACTGAGTTTCGTCAAGCCATGCTGGCACGCGGTCTTGCAACGCGTACGCGTAATGCTTACGTGCGCGACCTGCGCTCTTGCGAGCTGACCAATCCTATTGCCCTGACGAAATGGCAGCCTGACGAAGTGCTGCACTGTCTTTCAACTATTACCCAAGAAGGCAAAACGCCACGCACCCAAGCGCGAATGCTCTCAAGCTTGCGCCAGTTTTATCTATGGATGATTGCCAGCAACCTGCGCGAAGACAATCCTTGCGAGCGTATCAAAAGCCCCAAGTTGGGCCGTCCACTCCCAAAAGACTTAAGCGAGGCGGATATCGATAACCTACTTGCCGCACCTGATAGCAGCACGGCGCTCGGTCTGCGTGATAAAGCCATGTTAGAAGTACTCTATGCTTGTGGTCTACGTGTTAGCGAGCTAATTAATCTGTCACTAGAACAGGTCAATCTAAATTCTGGCTGGCTACAAATAACTGGTAAAGGCAATAAAACCCGACTGGTGCCATTAGGTGAATATGCAAGCGATGCGCTAGAAGATTATTTAACGCATGCTCGTGGCGATTTGATTGCGCATCTCAAATCTGGCAATTGCCAAGCGGTCTTTTTAACCGCGCAAGGTGGCTATATGACGCGGCAGAACTTTTGGTATCTATTAAAGAAATACGCCAAAGTCGCCAGTATTGATAAAGAGCTATCGCCACATACCTTACGTCATGCTTTCGCCACCCATTTATTAAATCATGGCGCAGACTTACGTAGCGTGCAGTTATTACTTGGGCATAGTGACCTGTCTACCACGCAGATTTATACCCACGTGGCGACGGCGAGATTGCAGAAATTGCATGCGGACCATCATCCGCGCGGTTAAAGCTGGAACTAAAGATTTATTGATGATTGTAAGAGGAATAAAAAGTGTTGCAAGCTCAGCCATCCACTCTGCCCAGCCTAACAAAAGGGCAAAATTCTGCACTCAAAAACCTTACCATCATGGGTTATTTAGAAGGCACGTCTTTTTTATTATTGCTTGGTATCGCCATGCCGCTAAAATACATGCTGGGTATTCCTGAAGTAGTGAAATATGTCGGTATGGCGCATGGGGCACTGTTTATCGCCTATATCTTGCTGCTGCTGATTGCAACGAGCAAAATAAAAATGCCGCTGTGGGCAATGCCTGCAGGTGTGCTTGGCTCGTTTTTGCCCTTTGGTCCGTTTATCTTTGATTATTTATTGAAAAAGAGTTTGAGAGGATAGGATTAGAAGTTTTTGGGGGTCGGTCGCAGTTAGACTTTTGAGGATAATGATTGACGACGGCAAGACTGTAGAAATTGCATACAGAGCGTCATCCGCGTGGTTAGGGTTTTAAAACTCTCGAAGAAAGTATGGTCAAGCACGCGTAGGCTGGACTTTTAGCCCCGCTCTATCTATGAAATAGAGAACTTTCTAATAAAATTAGATTTATTTAATCAACTAAACACAATCTTAGCTTATCAGCTTAACTCGCTCGTTTGCTGCATTAAAAGCCCAGTCTATAAACTGTCTATTTTTGGACTCATAATGTTGGGTGTCGCCAGCTCCATCTAACCTACGGTGGCTAATTTAAAGTCAGTTATAGCAGTCATCAGTTAAATTATAAAGTAAGTTAGAAAGCTTAATATCAGTAGCAAACATTGCGCTTCCTTCAGAATAACCATATCTAATAAATACAGGGTTATATCCTTTTCGCTTGAAGCTATAGGTTGCATTAGAACCCGTAGAACCAAAACTTTCATTACACTTTGACCGGACTTCTTCAACGATACCTTGACCAAAAAGTCTATTCAAACTACTTTTTGAAGTAGGAAACCCGCCATTGCTTATTACTATATATACTGAATTAAAAAAGGTTCTAGTACCTTCAACTCTAATATCCATTACACCAATATTAGGATTGCGGTTGTTACCCAATTGACCTGTACCAATCATGATGTAATCGTGCTTACCGACTTCATAGTAAGGCCAGCTCCAGTCAACGCCTTCGATGTCATCTATATTTTCCCAACCATTTACATTGTATTCAACATTTTCAGGTATTGCGACTGAATTTATAAAGGAATCAAGTTGTCCTGCAAGCGCAGGAAAAGAACAAGTGGTTGCTAAAACAAAACATAATATTTTATTCATTTTTTACTTCCATTTAACTTTATATAAAAAGTAGATTAGGTTTTCAACATAGCGAGTTAGTAGGTAACCTAGAAAAATAACTTCGTACTATATTACATACAAAATTTCACTCTAGATATGAACTTCAAGTTAATTGCTATAATCTTCTGGGTTAAAAACCCAGCCTACGATTAAAACTTCACTCCTATACACCTAATTTATCCTTAAATTTTGCTATCTTATAGTAGTCGCCGTGCGGTGCGGTTTAGCCCTGACTGGAGCGGTTATCCTGTCATGACTGCTAGGTTGCAAAGGCTTGGCTCCCATTACAATTGCTGCAATAGAGCTTCCCAAAATATTATTTCATCAATCCATAGCTGCAAACCTGCCCTTTTCTCGTTACAATACCTGCCATAATGTATTAACCTTCTATTTATTAAATAATTCGAGAATCCCATGAGCCATAGACCTCCTGCTGAACTTTTAGAAAAAGCAAAACACTGGCGCGAAGATATTAACTTTCGCCAAGATGTACTGGGCAAGCCGTTTGATTTTGCGACCACGTGGGGTATTTTTTCGCCACAAAAGCTCGATGATGGTAGCTTGATGCTGCTTGATTATGTGGATTTTCAAGCGGATGATGATTCAATAGATTTGGGCTGTGGCTATGGCGTGCTCGGCATGACGGCGGCGAGTGAATGTCCGAATGGTCTGCATACCTTGATTGATAAAGACTTTATGGCGGTAGAATATGCACGTCTGAATTGCGAGAAAAATGGTCTGAAAAATGTCGATGTGCATTTATCAAATGGCTTTAATCATGTAGATAAAACGAAAGATTTTAGTCTGGTAATGTCGAACTTGCCCGCTAAAGTAGGCAAAGAGCAGCATTATTTATACTTCCTTGATGCCTATGCGCGCATGCGTAAAGGTGGGCGTTTTTATGTGGTCACAATTAATGGTTTACGCCAGTTTATGAAACGCTCATTTACCGAAGTGTTTGGCAATAGCGAAAAGATCAAACAAGGTAAAACCTATACCATTACCATGGCGACCAAAGACTAATCTTAAGCAACTTAAAAGCTGCACGAACAAAAATCCCGCTAATACGATGATGTGTTAGCGGGATTTTTTATGGCTAAATTTTTAGAACTATATTTTACAATTACATTTTTAAAACTACATTTGCCGTTTCAGTAAATATCCACCCAATATCGTGCTGGCGATAATGGGTAATATCACCATTAATAATGGCGAAAATCCAGTCGCGAGCGAAACAAAGCCAACCAAGTCTTGCACGTAACTAAACAGCAAGCCAAATAGCAATGCCACGACGATACGTAAACCTAAGCTATGGGTACGCAATGAGCCAAAAACGAATGAGCAAGCAACAATCACCAGCGATAGAATCGATAGCGGTGAGAGCAGCTTTTGCCAAAATGCCAACTCATGACTTAACGAGCGCGTGCCTTGTTGGCGCATAAATTGACGATGCTCGTATAACTGGGTCAATGACAAATCTTCGGCTTTACGAGTGAGTAAATACACTGACTCAGGCGCAAAAGGTAAACTCAAGGTATCTGACGGTGCGATAGCTTGGCTACTCTCAAAGCCCTGACTAATCATCAGCTTGGTCATATTGTTCAGCTGCCACTCGTAGCGGTATTGCTCGCTTGGCTTGCTGCTATCGGTATCTATCGGTTCGCGGCCGATATATTTGCCACCCTCAGCATGAATGGCGGTTTGCAAGTTGCCATTATTGTCCAAATGCCAGCGTTTGACCTCGCCAATATTTCCTTGCACATCGGCATAATCGATATACAAAATATCGCTGCCATCTGGCTTGGCACTACCGTCTTTTGCACTCTCAAAGCGTGGTTGTACCGTCCAATAACCGCGTACCGAGGTGACAAGCGAGCTGTTATCTTCGTCGTTAATCTCTTGCGCCAATTGATTCGAATGCGGCAATACAAACTGATTAATCACCAATGCCAACAGCACAAAAATCATAGCAGGCTGCAATACCCAACCTACGATACGATAAACACTGACGCCAGCGGCGCGCATGACAACCAGCTCGCTTTTATTGGCCAATAAACCCAAACCGACCACCGCGCCAAGTAATGCGCCCGTTGGGATAAACTGCTCTAAGAAGTACGGCGAGCGGTAAAAGATATATTTAATCGCCTCGCCCATCGTATAGTTATCATCTAGCGAATCCAGCTCAGACAAATAAGAGAACACCAACTGCAATGCCCACAAACCTATGACCGCGCCGATGATAGCAAGTAAAGCGTTTAGTTTAACGTAACGGCTCAGCACTTTTAGATTGGTTGGTTTTGGCGCAAGTTTAAGTTTAGCGTTTGGCGAATTCGATGATTTAGAGAATAAAGCGCTCATTAGGATTGTCCTCCTTGTGAGCCATTGCTTTTGTGGTCAATATTGCCTTGATGCTCGCTAACGGTTAACAGCTCATCTGGTTTGCGAAAGCGCAAACGATGCTGCATGCGGCTGCCCCAGTTCATATAAAGCGCCAATACTATAAATCCTAATATTAACCATGCATACGCCCAAACGCTCACACTGCCTTTACTCACAGCGTTTTTAAGCGAAATAATGCCCAGCGCACAGCTGACAAATAATAAAATCGACGGGAACAGGCGCAACCAGCGACCTTGACGCGGACGTACTTGCGCCAGTGGCACGGCGAGCATCGGCGCGATAATCATCAACCAAGGTAAAGCCAGACGATAGCCAAGCTCCCCTTGCGCCGCTCGAAGTGCATTTTCACTATTCACTGCTGCATTGCCCATGGCGGCTTGCCATAATGGACCAATTGCTTGGGTTTCGATATTGGCTTCGGTGATGACTTCTTTGGAAGATTCGGTCAAGGTGATACGGTAGCGATCAAAGCCCACTTGATTATACTTTAGACTGCCCGCGCCGACTTCATAACGGCGACCTTGGAATAAATCCAATTGGGTGACACCGCTACTGCCAGTATCTACTTGCTCAGCGCGTTTGGCCAAGGTAATGGTATCTTTACTGATATGGTCTTTGCTTATAACTTTGTTGCTTGTGAGCGCGTTTGGCAGCTCTGGGATATTGAGTTGCTCAGCAGTTTCTGGGTCTATATTATTATTAACATCAACGGCCGCATTTTTTGCCGCACTGCCTTTGGCTTTAGGCTCAGATTGTATCAATATCACATCTTGCAACTGCTTTTTATCATCGCTTAAGCTGCCAACATACAAGTGATAATTGCCACTACTAATAAACTGATTGGGACGAATCAAATCAAAAGCACTGGTCAATGCCTGCTGCTGCCAGACGCTTTCCGATGAGCGTACGCCCCACGGTTTACCAACGATAGATAAAGCCGCCTCCCCAACAAACAATGCCAATATCAACGGTGTCATCAAACGGCCAAGCTTACCGCGCGACACGCCGCTGGCATTAATCACCGCCATTTCTTGGTCAACGTATAAACGCCCAAATACCAACATGAGAGCGATAAAAAATGCCAGTGGCAGGATAAGCTCTAAAAAGTAAGGCAGGTTATAACCAATAATGGTAAATAATAAGCCGATGTCCAGATTGCCTTCTGCGGCAATACCAAAGTAACGGATTAAGCGCCCGCCGAGCATCATCACCACTAAAAACCCCAATACCAAGGCGGTCGTTGAGGCAACTTGTTGAGTCATATAGCGGCGTAATATCACAATAGGCACTCTTTAGAAAAAGGTTGGTATGCGCACGATTTAGCGCAGTTTTATTGGCGCTACGCTATAAATAGTAGCGATAAAGATAACCGCTAATCCTAGCATATTTTGCTTAAAAATGGCTGTGAAATGTGTTGGAAAACATTGCATTCATCTTGCTATATCACTAGATTGTTTGGTTAATAACAGCTAAAACTAAGAAAGCGTACAGCGTATACAAGTTATAAGCTTGTCTTAATATAAGAACAACTCTATTAAGTATTTACATTATATTTTTGCTTTATGTCATTTAGAAAGCTTTGTTTGTCGTTGGTATCCTTGCTCGCCTATCTTTAGATTTCGTTGCTAGACTGAGTGAGCTGCAAAATTTATGCTTATATCATTTAACGCTCATATGAAATAACGGAGAATACGATTGATGAATACACTAACTTCTACTCCAGCCACTACTCCATCGACCTTACTTGAACTCGCTGGTGGGCAATTTGCTGCACTTGATTGGTCAAATTGCGCTATCGTCTTTATTGACTATCAAAACGAATACGTCGATGGTGCGATGCAATTGGGGCAAGCCGGTGCTAACGCTATTAAAAATGCGCGTCTACTACTAGATAAAGCCCGCACCCAAGACATTCCTATTTTCCATATCGCCCATCACGGCGCAAATAATGATAAGGTTTTTAATCCTTTATCGTCGAATGTTGAAATTGTCGCTGAATTACAACCAAAAGATGGCGAAACGGTCATTGTCAAAAAACATCCTAATGCTTTTTATGATACTAAGCTGCAAACGCTAATAGCAGGCACGCAAAAGCAGCAAATTATTTTTGCTGGGTTTATGAGTCATATGTGTGTCAGCTCAAGCGTCAGAGCGGCATTTGATTTGGGCTTTGATAGTTTTGTCTGCCATGATGCCTGTGCCACGCGTGCCTTGCCTAATGATAAAAAAGAAGCCATAAGTGCAGACGTGATGCACGAGACTGCGATGGCAGCATTACAAGATAGATTTGCGGCTTTAGTGACGACAGCTGAATTGGTTGGCGAGTAACTGACTACTCTATAAAGACATAAAACAATTACTTAAACAATTATCGCAAAATTGTGCAAATATATTACCCAAGCCTTGCTCACTGCGCACTCGCCTCGCAATATGCTACACTATTGCGATGGCTAATTAGCCCAAACATTTTATTAAACAGTACAACTGCTTTAACAGGTATAAACAATTTAAATAAAACCTGCCATTTTTATCATGCTAATTTCATAACTCTAATAAGGATAACTATATGAATATTAAATTAACCCAAACCTTGCCAAAGACGCATACGCAAAAAATTCTGAAAAAAGAAGCCAAGAGTAAAGATGCCGCCTGCCTTGTGGTGCTCATCGATGATAAGAAAAATATCTTAGCCGAAGCAGAATTAAGTGATTATCAAAGCCGCATTGAGCAGTTGATTGAAGTATCACATTTTAATGGTAAAGCCTGTGAAACAGTAGCTGACTATGCGCTTGCTGGTGATAAGAAAACTACGAAAGAAAATCCAGTACAGCTGTTATTGGTCGGTGTGGGTAATCTTGATAAACTTGGTCATAGCGTATTACAAAAAATCGCCAATACCATTTATCAAAGCACGCAAAAACGCGTTGACTCTATTACTGTAGCGTTAGGTGATGCATTAGAAGAAAATCATTTTGGTCAGTTTGCTTTGAATTTACTAGCAGCGAGCTACCGTTTTGATAAGTACAAATCTGAGCAAACCACACCAGTTTTAACTGATATCTATTTACTGGCTGATAAATCTCTGCAAGCTTCTTTAGCATTTGCCGAAGCGGTCTTTGCCGGTCAAAGCTTGACCCGTGACGTCGCCAATGAGCCCGGTAACATTTGCTTCCCCGCTTATATGGCTGAACAAGCACAAGAATTGGCCAAAACCTATCCCGATCTATTAAAAGTTACCGTATTGGGTGAAGACGAGATGTCAGCGCTGGGTATGGGTTGCTTCTTAGCGGTTGCGCAAGGTTCTGCTAAAGAAGGCAAGCTGGTACTCATGGAGTATCGCGGAAAATCGAACTTTAGCGCCAATGCTAATAAAGGCATGACTAACAGCGCCAAAGTCGCAGGCGGTCTAAAAGCCTTGGCAGATAAATTACCAACCAAAGCTGCTAGCAAAAAAGCCGCTAAAAACGCTGAACAAAATAGCGATAACGATGTACAAGCTGCCAATGATGACGCGCCGATCGTCTTAGTCGGTAAAGGCGTGACCTTTGATTCAGGCGGTATTTCAATCAAGCCCGGTGCGGCGATGGATGAGATGAAATTTGATATGGGCGGTTCAGCGTCTGTACTAGGTACGATTAAAGCTTTGTGTGAAGCGCGTCTACCGATTAACATCGTTGGCGCCCTTGCTTGTGCAGAAAATATGCCATCAGGTGATGCTACGCGCCCCGGTGATATCGTGAAAGCCATGAACGGCAAATCAGTGGAAATCTTAAATACTGATGCGGAAGGTCGTTTGGTATTAGCTGATACTTTATGCTACGTACAGCGTTATAATCCAAAAGCGATTATTGATGTAGCAACGTTGACCGGCGCTTGTGTGGTTGCCTTAGGTCACGTACGCTCAGCGGTATTTAGTAATGATGAAGATGTCTTGTTTGACTTAGAAAACGCCAGTCACTTATCGGGCGATTTAATATGGCACATGCCAATGGATGATGAGTATCAAGCCCAGCTTGACTCGCCTATCGCTGATATGCAAAACATCGGTGGTAAAGGCGCTGGTGCTGTGACTGCTGCTTGCTTCTTATCGCGCTTCGTCGAAGAAGGTCAAGCATGGGCGCATTTAGATATTGCTGGTACCGCATGGAATTCTGGTCAAGACAAAGCGGCAACCGGTCGTCCTGTCCCACTGTTTATGCAATACCTCAAAAACAGCGCAAACATGGCTTAATCAGTTATAGATAATCTATTGCTGAAAAACCAATTTATGCAGAACAATTTATGAAAATGAATTTATGAACATCAGCTTTTATGTTTTAAGTGAGAGTAAAGCCCAAGATTTCTTGGGCTTTATTTGTCAGCTCACCCAAACGGCGCTCAATAGAAGCACTCAGTCGTTATTGATTCTTATCGAAAAAGAGGATGAGTTGCTATCGACGCTTGATGAGGCATTGTGGTCACAAGATGCCGTCAGCTTTATACCGCATCAGCGACTTCTGGACGCTACTATTGCTGACACTGATGATGTTAATGAGACTGTTGACGCACCTGTTAACAATGAAATATTAGCACCCGTTTTACTGGGCAGCTATATGCCAGCGGATTTTAAAGGTATTGTCCTAAATACCACCATCCATCCCGTTAATACTTTTATGGCGGCGACCAATAATGCTCAGCCTAGCCGCGTACTTGAGCTCATAAAACCCGACCCTAACAGTATGCAAGAAGGGCGGCATAAATATAAAGCTTATCAACAATTAGGCTATGAGCTGACACACTTCAAGGTTTAAGCTATAAAACCTCTTTATTTTTGTCTAAAAAAGCGTTTCTACTTTTCTCATACCGCACTTTTTCTTAGCCCTATATGCCTAGGCAGCTATGGGTTAAAGATAGGCGTTTCTCTTAAAAAAATGCTACCATCCTTCGATTGCTTTTAGGTTTCATAAAAAATCTCATATTTATTGACTAAGTCGAGGGTGTATAGATGCGTTCATTGATTGCGATGTACCAGCGTATAGGGTTGGTGCCGCTCATTATTATCGGTTTAATATTAGGTGTTTTGATTGGCTGGCTGGCACCAAATGTTGGCATTGCGTTAGGATTATTAGGGACGCTATTTGTCGGGGCGCTAAAAGCGGTCGCGCCGATACTGGTATTTATCTTGGTCATGGCAGCCATTAGCCAACATCGCAGTGGCAATGAGGTGTATGTCAAACCCGTACTGATTATGTATATGTTCGGCACTTTTTTAGCCGCCCTAACGGCAGTTGGCGCCAGCTTTTTATTCCCAACAGATCTGATATTGGTCAACGCCACCATTGAGCAAGTACCGCCAGCGAACCTTAAAGAAGTATTGACCAACTTGCTGATGAATTTGGTCGCCAATCCGGTCAATGCTATCGCCGAAGCCAATTATATTGGTATTTTGGCTTGGGCAATCATTATAGGTTTCGCCTTGCGTCAAGCCAGCGATACCGCGCGTACGGTAGTCGGTGATTTTTCTGATGCCATCTCGCAAGTGGTCAAATGGGTAATCGCTCTAGCGCCGTTTGGTATTTTAGGCTTGGTTGCCAATACGGTCGCTGAGACAGGCTTTGCCGCGCTAGCAGGTTATGCGCGCATCTTAATGGTACTGGTTGGTTGTATGATATTTATCGCTTTGGTCGTCAATCCAATGATTGTCTTAGTGAAGACCGGCAAAAACCCTTTTCCCTTGGTATTCACCTGCTTACGTGAGTCAGGTATTACGGCATTTTTTACCCGTTCATCAGCTGCGAATATACCGGTTAATATGAACCTTGCGCGTAAATTAGGTCTACACGAAGACACTTATTCGGTCACCATTCCACTGGGCGCAACCATTAATATGGCTGGCGCGGCAATTACGATTAACGTCTTAACACTTGCGGCAGCGCATACGCTTGGTATCGAAGTAACCTTTGCGTCAGCGTTACTACTAAGTTTGGTAGCAACGATTAGTGCTTGCGGCGCTTCTGGTGTCGCTGGAGGCTCATTACTATTGATTCCATTGGCAGCGAGCCTATTTAGTATTCCAAACGACATTGCCATGCAAGTAGTGGCGATTGGCTTTATCATCGGTGTGATACAAGACTCGGCAGAGACCGCACTAAACTCTTCTACAGACGTCTTGTTTACCGCGGCCGCTGATCCAAAATATGCGCGTTAATTTTTAACTAAGCAGCTTGTTTTCAAGTATTTTCTATAAATAATAAAGGGTCTCATACTAGAGACCCTTTTTTTGTGCTAAATAGTAGGTGATTCATTAATTTAAACAGTCATTTTAAATAGTTGCATTAAATAGTGGCTTCAAATAATGGTTTTAAATAACGGCTTTAAACATTTGCTTCAAACGAGTGTTTTAAACAGTTACTTTAAATGATCGACATCGACTTCGATCACTGGTGTTTGCATGTCGAGCTGGCGCTTAAATTGACGTAGCTGCTCAACCTCATCTAATAACTCCAGTATCAGACCAATCGCCGGCACGCTAGCTTCAAAGTCGCGGCTCAGGCGTGAGGCACGGCGCACAGTGGTCAATTGATAACCGGTGAATTGTTGGCGCTCTGGCACATCATATTCGATGATATTTTCTTCAATCAATTCGATGACCCATTGGCGTTCTTGACCACAGGCAGATACGAGCTCATCTAAGCTCAAGATAATATCGGTAAATTCAGGCGAGTGTTTCATCATGATTATCCTCGTTTGCTTTTTATTTTATCGTTATCGTATGGTCTTTATCTCTATTGCAGGGTTTGTAGTCATTACTTTTTCACGTCATTTTGCTATTTGTTAATCGACTTGTTTAACGGCTGATACTGGTGTCAGCAAAAGCTTCTTTAAGCTGCTCATAAGCTTTGGTAGCGGCCTCGCTGCTGATATCAGGGTTAACGATATTTAAGGTTAAATATAAATCTCCTGCTTGTTTAGCAGGAATGCCCTTACCTTTTAAACGCAGATTATTGCCAGATTTACTGTTTTTAGGAATCGTCACGCCAAGCGTCCCTGCTGGGGTACTGACGTTGATTTTTTCACCGAGCGCTGCTTCCCACGGCGCTATATTAACGGTTTGATAGACATCAGCGCCTTCAATACGAATATTATCGGGGTGACGAATCTTCACCTTTAAAAATAAATCGCCATTTTTACCACCGCCAATACCCGCTGCACCTTGTCCCGCTAGACGAATTTGTTTGCCATCGGTGATGCCTTTTGGAATCTTAATTTTCAGCGTTTTATTGTCGTAATCGACACTACCGTTGGCTTGACGCGTAGGTACATTTAATTTAATGCTGTAATCGTCACCGTCATATACCGACGCCAAATCAACCGTAATTTCTGCATGCTGGTCTTGACCCTTACTATCTTGCGCGCCAAAACCGCCATACTGTGACTGACTAGCTGATTGTCCACCTGCCCCGCGACCAAAGGCGGAAAAAATATCATCGAAGCGAAAACCGCCATCGCCATAAGCTTCGCCTTCGCCAAACTGACCTTTAATATCTTCCCAGCGGTAGCCACCTTGTCCGCCCGCTGATTGCCCGCCGAATCCACCCGCACCAGCTTGACCGGCAAAGGGATTGTTGAGCATGGCATCGTATTCCGCCCGCTTGTCTTTGTCTCTAATAGTTTCATAAGCGTTGTTGATTTCTGCAATTTTATTATCCGCGTCGGGAGCGTCACTGACGTCAGGATGATATTGACGCACAAGCTTACGATATTTCTTTTTAATGTCAGCATCTGTGGCGTCTTTTTTGACCCCTAAAATGTCGTAATAATTTTTTTCTGCCATGTTATTTTTCCTCAATATAAAAGCACGTTGATAAGAAATGCTATGCCAATGTAAACGAGATGATGGGGAAGTTTATTTAACGGCGACATAACAGATTGCCATTATCATCTAGTAATCATGATAACAATAATAAAAGCTCGTACCGTTAGATAAATATTACCAGTACTGTCGCCCACTATTAAACCCATCACTCATCGTATAAGTGTAAAGGCTATGTATATAGGACATCATGGGGATTTTATGAATAAAATTAAATAGATAGCATCGTTGTCTAAGATAGATAAATCTAAAAATTTTAGAAAAAATAGCACGCTTTGACCTTAAGAGTTCTTTTACACGCCTGTAATAATATAACAAGCTCCTTCTTGTAAGATACTTTCATTATTTGTACTCACAGGGAGTATGGATAACATAGGCAAGAATATCTGTCTATCTCATCAATAGCATACAGGTTTTAAATGTCTTATTTTATCAAGTCTTTAGTCATCACTTTATCGCTGCTGCTCAGTACCACCGTTTTTGCCGGCAATACCAGTTACTATGGTAGTAAGTTCCATGGCAAACGTACCGCAAGTGGCAGCATATTCAATATGAATTCTCTGACCGCTGCGCATAAAACGTTACCATTTGGGACCAAAGTAGAAGTAACCAACAAAAAGACAATGCAGAGCGTGATTGTAAAAATCACAGATAGAGGACCCTTTATTAAAGGTCGTATTCTGGATTTATCAAAAGCTGCTGCTGGTCAAATAAACTGCGAACTTTGTACGACTACCATGAAGATACTCTCTTATGGTGATGGTAAATATCGTATGCAATAAGCACATAAAATACTAAAAAGGGAAGGCTTAAGCCTTCCCTTTTTTATGACTAGATTTTATCTCTTAGTTTTTATTAAAACTAAGAGATAAGCGTCTTGTAGTGCTAGCCTACACTGGCTTCCATTTCTTCTAAGGTCGTCATCGCCAGCAATAACTTTTCTTCATTATCGCTATGCTGCTGCTGTAGCGCCGTTTGCTCATTCAGTAATTTCATTAAATCAGCTTTACGGCTTTCTTCATAAAGCTCAGTATCTGCAAGCTTTGTCTCAAGAGTCGATAACTTCTTGTCAATATCAGCCAACGCTTTTTCTGTATTCTCAATATTGCGGCGAATAGGCGCAGTTAATTTACGTTGTTCAGCGGCTAATTTGCGCTGCGCATCTTTACTAAGCGCAGGTTGAGACTCGTTATTGCCCACTTGCTGATTGGCCTGACTATCATTAGTTTCACGTGAAACAAACTTCTTGCTTTCCTTTTTGCTCTTTTTCTTACTATTGCTTTTATCGGGCGTATTTTCTTGCTTACGTTTTTCAGCCAGCCATTTACCATAGTCGCTGATGTCGCCATCGAATTCTTCGATTATACCGTCATGAACCAAAAACAGCTCATCACAGACGTTGGCAATCAGCTCGCGGTCATGCGATACCAGTACCACTGCCCCTTCAAATCCTTGCAAAGCGATGGTCAAAGCCTGACGCATTTGTAAGTCCAAATGGTTGGTTGGCTCATCGAGTACCAGCACGTTCGGACGTTGCCAAACAATCAACGCTAGCGTTAAGCGCGCACGCTCGCCACCGGAGAATAGCTCGCTTATGGTATCTATACGGTCACCACGGAAATCAAAGCTACCTAAAAACGAGCGTAACATCGCATCAGACGTTTTGCCTGCTAAGCGGCGTAACATCTCTATCGGGGTTGCCTTAGGATCAAGGATATCCATTTGATGCTGGTTAAAGTAGCCAAGCTTTAAAGTATCTGAAACGTTATAGCTACCCTTTAATACACCAAGCTCACCGACCAAGGCTTTAATCAATGTCGATTTACCAGCGCCATTCATCCCAAGTAGTCCGATACGCGTATCAGGAGTCACTTGCACATTGGCATTATAAAGGAGCGGCGTGTCGCTATAGCCAATATCTGCATCGGTCAGCTCAATCAATGGCGAGCTCATATTCGCTGGCTCATAGAAGCGGAAAGAGAACGGGTTGTCCGCCATCATCGGTGACAACTCTGCCATGCGCTCAAGCTGCTTGATACGGCTCTGCGCTTGCTTTGCTTTACTGGCTTTGGCACGGAAGCGACGAATAAAGTCGTCTAAATGCGCTTTGGTCGCTTCTTGCTTCTCAAATGCTTGCTGCTGCTGCGCCATACGTTCATGACGGGTACGAATAAACTGCTGATAGTTACCGGTATAAAGGGTGATTTTTTGCTGCTCAACGTGCAAGATATGACCGACGGTATTGTCCAAAAACGTTTGATCATGCGAGATAACGATGACCAAACCGGTAAAGGCATTAATCCACGTCTCAAGCCAAAGAATGGCATCCAAATCCAAATGGTTGGTTGGCTCATCAAGTAGCATCAAGTCTGCACGGCTCATCAAGGTCTTAGCAAGGTTTAAGCGCATACGCCAACCACCTGAAAACCCTTCCACTGGAAGTTCATGCTGGCTGGTATTAAAACCAAGACCCGCCATAATTTGTGCCGCTTTGGTCGGCGTACGATAACCATCAATCTCATCAAACTGCTGATGTAATACGCCAATCTGATCGTCACTGACACTGCTTAAATCATTTAACGCCGCATTAATCTCGTACCACTGCTCATCACCACTTAGCACATAGTCAATAGCGGTCTGTGTGGTCGCGCCAACTTCTTGCGCCATATGCGCCACATGCCAGCTATCAGGAATACTGATTTCGCCCTTATCAAGCGTCACTTCGGTATCGCCGGTGCCCATGCGCGTCAGTAATAAGGCAAACAAGGTTGATTTACCGGTGCCGTTATTGCCCGTCAAGCCAACTTTATGGCCCGGATGTAGCTGGAAGCTTGCCCCTGCAAACAACTCACGACCATCACGGCGAACACCAACGTCTTTAAATTCGATCATATAATTTCTTCATCTCAACAATAATATAAAACTTAAGGCAATAAAAACACACGTCTGGCATGTTTACAGGCGGCTATTATTTCAAACGCTTGCCGCATAGGCAAACGATTAAATAACTATTTTAAATTCAAACCTTTATACTGCTCAAAACCGCTCGTTATCATGCTGGAGCGTGAACGATTTAAAAATTTGTTATTTAAAACTGCTATCTCGTTGCAAACGCTGCTGTCACCCTTGACAAATCAATCAATACCCCAATTATGATATACTAGTAAAACACTATTGACATCATGCAGTTAAGTGCCTAAATTTAAGCGTCGGCAGCATTGCCATTCATCAAATCGCTATGCCACAATGCAAAAACGTCGCAATGCAAAAATGAGCGCTCAACATCAGCATCTAGATGCCTTGACCAAATATAAATATTTTACCGTAGCCTATGCTTTATTAGCCGCTACTCATCAGTCGCCCTATCCAGTATAAATAGACGACCTCGCAGAAATAAAAAACAAATCATTTGATTTTAGCAACTGAGGTAGATATGAACGAATCAGCCAACCAATTTAACCCAAGCTCAAGTCAGCCCGTTGACCCAACCGCGCTGAACTTAACTGACAGTGCGGCGAAAAAAGTACGTCGCCTGCGTGAAGAAGAAGGTGACAGCAACTTGATGCTGCGTGTCTACGTGACGGGTGGCGGCTGTTCAGGCTTCTCTTATGGCTTTAACTTTGCCAATGAGCTCAATGAAGACGATGCCAATTTTGATAATGAGGATGTGACCTTAGTCGTCGATTCGCTAAGCTATCAGTATCTGCAAGGTTCTACGGTTGACTATACCGAAGGCTTAGAGGGCGCGCGCTTTATCGTCACCAACCCAAATGCCACCACTACTTGCGGCTGCGGTTCATCGTTTTCTCTTTAAGCAGGTCGAGAGAGTTACGTCATTTTAGAAGCAACCTAGTCGAGCAACATAGTGCTGTTGGGATAAAGTTAAGTACACAATCGTAAACTGAAAAGGTCGTTTTTAACCGATAATCGGGTAAAAAGTGGCTTTAATCGGTTTACGATTGTTTTTTTATGGGGATATGCTTAAATAGCGCCTTCTTTTGAGTAGCTAAACTAATCAATCCCATATTTTAGCTAATCCTTAAAAGATTTTTTGCAAAGCCACTGCTTGCGAGCCTTTTATTAAAAGATTTTTGTTAGAAGATTTTTTATTAAAGGATTTTGCTATCAAAGGCTAATGACGGCAAAACAATCCCACTCCTATCCCAAATAATTAAGGCACACCCTCATGGCTAAGTTATCACTTGATGCATTAAACGACATTGACGGCTTTATCGCAGCAGCGTTAGTAGACAGCGAATCTGGTCTAGCAATGGCCACTCTTGGCTCTGGCATCGATCTTGAACTGGCTGCCGCTGGTAACACTGAAGTGCTGCGCTCTAAGCGCAAAGTAGCAGAAGCGTTAGGTTTAAATGAGAACATCGAAGACATTCTTATTACCTTGAGTAAGCAGTATCATTTGTTACGCCCATTGGTACGTAATGACAACTTATTTTTATACCTTGTACTTGACCGTCAAAAATCAAACCTTGCCATGGCACGTCATATTCTAAAAGGTTTCGAGACTGAATTAGAATTTTCATAAGCCTGTTTTTTATTTAAAGCATTGACTCATTTACATGAAATAATGAATTTAAAGCATCTACTTGATAAGTAGGTGCTTTTTTTACTTAAGATGCGCTGATTGCAAAATTTTATTTTATCTTTTATCCAAGAAACAACCGTAGTTTAACCACAACCGAAGCTTACTGTATTTGTAATTGTGCGTGGTTTTTAGGGTAGCTTTGGGCTAAACTGACGTGAATATCTCACCCCTTTTTGCAGTCGTACAGCAATCGTGTTGCGACTGACCATAACTAATAACAACAGATGACTATTATGAGTAATTTTGCGAGCAGCTTTGTCGATTTTGAAATTCCAAACTGGTTTGATAGCAAGCATTTAAGCGGCATGCTGCGTGGTATCGAAAAAGAAGGCCTACGTGTTAAACCTGACGGGTTTTTGGCACAAACCCCGCATCCAGCCAAGCTTGGCTCTAAGCTAACGCACCCGTTTATTACCACTGACTATTCAGAAAGCTTGCTTGAACTTATCACTGATCCCAAGACTTCACCGAAAGAAACGTTGACCATGCTGCGTCAGCTGCATTTATTGGTTTACCAAGGTATGCCTGAAGGCGAGCTGATGTGGCCATTATCAATGCCGTGCATGCTATCCTCCAATGATGAAGATATTCCGCTAGCAGATTATGGCAGCTCTAATACCGGTAAGCTAAAAACCTTATATCGCAGTGGACTCGGTATCCGTTATGGTCGCCGGATGCAGACCATTGCAGGTTTACATTATAACCTGTCCTTTGGTGATGACTTATTTAGTGCATGGCAAGCGCAAACACCAAGCGCACAAGATTTGACCCTAACAGAATTTAAAAACGACAAGTACTTGGCTCTTATTCGTAACTTTAAACGTCTGACCAGTTTGTTGCTGTATTTATTAGGTGCCAGTCCCAGTGTCTGCCCATGCTTTGTGTCAGGTATCGAGCACGACCTTGAGCTGCTTAATGACTCAACCTACTATAAACCGACTGCAACCAGCCTACGCATGGGTAAGCTTGGCTATACCAATAGCGTGCAAGAACACCTTGATATCCGTTATAACAATCTACCCGAGTATGTCAAAGGGCTACGCCGTGCGATTCAAACCCCGCACGAAAGTTTTCAAAAGCTGGGCTTAAACGATGCAGAAGGCAATCCGATTCAAATCAATGATCATATTCTACAAATAGAAAACGAGTACTATAGCCCTATCCGTCCAAAACAAATTGCTGAAAGTGGCGAGAGTCCAACCGAGGCGCTTGAGCGTCGCGGTATTGCTTACGTTGAGTTTCGCGCTATCGACCTCGACCCGTATAGCGATATTGGCATTCGCTTATCTAGCGCCTGCTTTTTAGAAGTGATGGCATTGTATTGTTTGCTTAGTGATTCGCCAGAGCTAATGCCAGCAGAAGAAGAAGCGTTGGCTGTTAATTTGGAGCGCGTGGTCAACGAAGGTCGCCGTGAGAACTTGCAAATTATTAATAATGGTGACGAGCAAACCCTTGAAAGCTGGATGCTCACCCACCTAAGCCGTATGCAGCCACTGGCAGAGCTACTTGATGCACACTATGGTGGCAATGAATATCGGACGGCGGTTGCCTTGATGCAAGGTAAAGCGGGACATTCTGAGTCGACTATCTCGGCGCAAGTTAACTCAGATAGTAAGCGTTTAGGCAGCTTATGGCAGCTTGGCTTTACTTTAGCACAGCAGCATCGTGAGTCGATACTACAGCAGACTTTGAGCCCGAATACCCAAGCCAAATATGAAGTACTTGCCGAAAAATCTATCTTGCAGCAAGCTGAGCTTGAAGCAGCTGAAACCGAAGACTTTATGGATTTTTTACATCAATACCGCTAATTGTTTATTAATTTCACTATTTATCAATTTTAACCTTTATCAATAAGCACTTTATAAGAGTATTCGCCCCATGCGACAGCTGACCACTTACCGTAATCTGCAAGTGTTTTTAGTAATAATGACCGTGATAGGCATGAGTTTTGCGCTATTTTTCTTACAGCGTTATATGGGATTTTCGCCTTGCCCGCTGTGTATTTTTCAGCGTATTGGTCTGATGATTATGGGCGGCTTTGCTTTAATCGCAGCGCTGTTTAATCCAAAATCAATGGTGGTGCGTTTGCTATTATGGCTTGGGAGCTTAGCAGGTATCGGTTGGGCGGCTGTAGTCGCAGGTCGTCATGTATGGCTACAACATTTGCCTGCTGACCAAGTGCCATCATGTGGTCCCGGCTTAGATTATTGGCTTGATACCTTGCCGATGCAGCAAGTCTTAAAAGAGGTATTCGCTGGTTCTGGCGAATGCGCATCTGTTGCGTGGAGATTTATGGGTTTGAGTATCCCTGAACAATCTTTGATTTTATTTAGCATTCTGATAGTGGTGCATTTGCTGATTTTATGGCGTATCATGCGCCCTGCTCGCTAGATTATCTTTATAAACAATTTTTCTAACGGCTGTTAATCATTTCCTAACTTCTTTAATTGCGCGTCATTATTAACCAGCACTTATAACCGTCATGCTTAATTGCACTGACGGTTATTTTAGTTTTATAGCCTATAAAAGCTATTTATTTGATATTTTCACCCTATCATCACTACCCACAAACCTCCTTAGTCACTTTTACGCTTTGATATCTCTATAAGATTTATCTACCCTATTGGAATAACGATAGATTCCATAGCCCATTAATCGCATATAGACAGTGTTTTTAATGCTTATATACGATGTGATTGATTAGCTCATTTACAGTTATCACATAATTTAACGAAGTCAGGGTCGCGCGTTTTACTTATTGCCGTTAAGCTTGTCCTATTTAGTCTTTGACTATTTTTATTTTACCAATGCCTCAGTCAGTTTTCCTACTGGCAAGGTTTAGATACACTATTTAAAAAACTGTTTTTGGTAATACTATGATGAATTTCTCGCCTACTTGCTGTTTTGCGGTTACCGCTATCAGACGCTGTACGCGCCCATTGTTAGCAGTACCACTTTGTCTATTGCTGATGAGCTGTGACAGCGCATCCTCTTCTAATAATAAAACAACGCAAACTGCACCGATAAATAGTCTAGAGCAGATTGATGGGCAAAGTGATGCTGCTCAAGAGAATGATAGTAGCGATGTAGTCAATGAGGCAAATGGCAAAGAAGGTCAGTCACTTATTGCAGCGGCCAATGCAAAAGACAATACGCGCAGCTCACCGATGATTTCTACAGTGAATAGCGATAGTACTTTGCAAGCAACGTTGATGGGGGATTATGGCGGTATTGTGCCATGCGCCTCTTGCGACAATATCGATATTACTTTAAATTTATTCGCTGATGGCTCGGTGCTAAAAACCAGTGTTTTTAATGATGCAGAGCCATCCAATCCACCTTTGCTAGAATCTGGGGTTTATCGCCAAGATGACAATAAAATTACCATTGTCTACGAGAAGAAAAATATCGAAACCTATCAAATTAGAGACAATCATTTGATTATGATGGATGCCGATAAAAATCCTAATGATGACTATACTCTGTCGCGTCGCTAAGCAGACAAGTAAACAGGTTTTTGCGCAAATAAGCCAAACCAATCATCTAAATCGAGTTTCTACATAACGCCTACTTACTGGGCGTTTTTTATTGGTCATCTTATGGTGTTTACTTTACAATAAGCCCTTGTCTATTGAGCTGTCTACCGAACTGTCTGCTGCACTAATATGTGTTGCCTGACATTCAAGCTCAATTCCCTTTTTCAAGCTTGTATGGAACGTCTATGCATATTCATATTCTTGGTATTTGTGGTACTTTTATGGGCTCGCTGGCGTTACTCGCGCGCGCGCTTGGGCATACGGTTACAGGCTCGGACGCCAATGTCTATCCACCGATGTCGACCCAACTTGAAAATGCGGGCGTGACGATTGCCGAAGGTTATTTGGTAGAACATTTGCAGCCGACGCCTGATTTGGTGGTGGTCGGTAATGCGATGAAACGCGGTATGGATGTCATCGAGTATATGCTAGATAGCGGTCTACGCTATACTTCGGGGCCACAATTTTTATCTGAACAAGTGCTGCAATCTCGCCATGTCATCGCTGTGGCTGGTACGCATGGTAAAACCACCACGACAACCATGCTTGCTTGGATACTACATTATGCCGGTATTGATACAGGGTTTTTGATTGGCGGTGTGCCATTGGTCGATACCACTGATGCGCACTTACAGCAAGTCTTTGCCCATAGCAGCTACTTGGGTGCTGAAAAAACCGTTGATGGCGATGTAGAAAAAGCGGGTTACTTCGTTATTGAGGCTGATGAATACGATTCGGCGTTTTTTGATAAGCGCTCAAAGTTCGTTCATTACCGTCCACGTACTGCAATTTTAAATAACCTTGAATTTGACCATGCCGATATCTTCGCTGACCTAAACGCTATCCAAACCCAGTTTCATCATATGGTACGCATGATTCCAAGCACCGGTAAAATCATCATGCCAGCGGCGACCATTAGTTTAGAAGATACCTTGGCAAAAGGCGTTTGGACACCGATTTGGCGAACTGCTGTTCTAGATTCGTTGACAGATAATACCCACATAGAAGACAAAACGTTAAAAAATAATAGCGACTGGCAGGCTGAGCTTATCAGTGCTGATGGCGGTCAATTTAACGTCAGTTTTGTCGCGGATACTGCTGATAAAGAAGCAACAGGCGTCGTCGATTGGTCAATGAGCGGCATTCATAACGTCAATAATGCCTTGGTTGCTATCGCCGCCGCTTATGACGTTGGTGTAGATGTCAAAACCGCCTGCGCTGCCTTATCAGCCTTTGCTGGTATTAAACGCCGTATGGAGCTGATTGGCGATGTAAATGACATCTTGGTATTTGATGATTTTGCTCATCATCCGACCGCCATTGCCACCACCTTAGATGGTGCCAAGAAGAAACTGGCGAACAGACGCATTTGGGCGATTATTGAGCCGCGCAGCAACACCATGAAAATGGGTATTCATCAAGACAGCTTGGCTGAGTCCGCTGCCCTTGCCGACCATACTTTATGGTATGAGCCAACAGGACTTGAATGGGGTCTAAAGGACGTCATCGATAATGCCAAGGCTAAAAACCCGAATATCGCAAGTCAGCAGGTACTCTCTAGTACCGAGGCGATTATTGAACATATTATTACCTATGCCAAATCTGGCGATGCTATTGTCATTATGTCGAATGGCGGCTTTGAAGGGATTCATCAGCGTCTATTAACTGCGCTGCGTAACCAATAAAATGCTGCTAAAAAACTAAAAACATTGAAGTATTTCTATCTTAAAAGCGTGGTTCCGTTAAACGAACCACGCTTTTTTATGGGCGTTTTTTCTCAGTCAAATTTATAGCCAAGCTAACAGTCAAACCTACAGCCAAGCTAACAGTCAAGCTAACAGTCAAACGCATATCCAAATCAGCCGTTATTTTTATGCGCTAAATTACTTTTCTTAAATTTTCAAATTTTATCTTCTCAATTAGCCATGGCGTTAGCGACTTTACTACCTTTGTAACCTACCGTTTACCTATCTCCTCTGCTTGATAGCAAATATGGCTTTTTCCTCACACAGCCCGTACACAGATAACATTTCGTCCTTACTTTTTTTAGTAAGGAATGATTACAATGAATCCATCAAAATAAGTAACATATTATAAGTAACAGCATAAATTAAACCCTATTAGGAGAATAACAATGAGCTTTATTTGGATGATTATCGTAGGTTTGGTCGCAGGTTTATTGGCTCGTGCTATTAAGCCGGGTAACGACCCTATGGGTTGGATTATGACCATCGTTTTGGGTATCGTTGGTGCGATGCTAGGTGGTTTTGTCGCAGGCTTAATCGGTATCAATGCTGATGGCGGCTTTACTGGTCTAATATTCTCAGTAATCGGTGCGATTATCTTACTATTTATCTATGAGATGATTATGAGTAAACGCCGTATGTAATTAATGCATACCACTCATAGCGTTTAATCTAATTAAAGAAATATAAAAAGGTCTTGCTCAATGCAAGGCTTTTTTTATTGATACCATTTTTCTGTCTTAATTATTAATCATAGGTTTTGCTTATGTTATTAAATAAGGATAAAGAACCTCATGTATTGATAAGCATTACTTTTGTCCCCATTTATCTTATAATATCAGACCTACTTTATCTTTATCATTGAGGTGAGCCTTATGGCGTTACTCCCTATTTTAAGCTATCCCGACCCGCGCTTACGCACGATTGCTAAGCCTGTCAAGGAAGTCACGGCTGAAATCAAAACCTTAATCGCCGATATGATTGAGACCATGTATGATGCCCAAGGTATTGGGTTAGCAGCGAGCCAAGTTGATCGCCATATCCAGCTTATCGTCATGGATTTATCGGAAGATAAAGATAGCCCAAGGGTTTTTATTAATCCTAAGGTCACGCCGTTGGTAGAAGAAAAGCAGCCGTACGAAGAGGGTTGTTTATCGGTACCTGAAGTCTATGATAAGGTTGAGCGTCCAAATAAAGTGCGTATCGAAGCCTTGGACGATAATGGCAACAAGATTGATGAAGAGGTAGAAGGTTTACTTGCTGTTTGTATCCAACATGAAATGGATCATTTAAACGGCGTCATTTTCGTCGATTATTTATCGCGTCTCAAGCAAACGCGTGCACGTGATAAAGTACGTAAAGTCCTTAAAATACGTGAGAAACAAGGCGAAGAGATACACGATAAACAGCCGCAAACTACCAACTCTTAACTGATTCATTCATTCATTTATTTTTTAAGCCGTATTTTTCATCATTTAATTATTAGTAAGAAATATCGTTCGTTAAGAATGTATGCTTGCCGCTTAACTTTAGCCGCGGCAATAAGTACGATATAAGCAGCAATAATTATGATGATGGTTTTATAACGACGATGGTATTGGCTTTATACTCTCCAACATTTTCACTCTCTGACATCTAGTGTCTTCATTAAAGGTTTCCTACCATGACCATGATCAAAATTGACCAATATTTTGACCCTGCCGGCTGGCAGAAATTCACCAAAGCTGCCGAAGGTCGCGAAACCCCATTTTTGGTCGTCGACCTGAGCCGTATTAAAACTAAATATGAAGAAATGGTCGGTTTTTTCCCGAAGGCAAAAATTCATTATGCAATGAAGGCAAGCCCAGCGGTTGAAGTGATTAACTTGCTTGCTGAGCTTGGTTCAAACTTTGACTGTGCCTCAATCTATGAGCTAGATCGTGTGCTTGATTGCGGCGTTGAGCCATCGCGTATTTCTTATGGCAATACTATTAAAAAAGCGCAGCATGTCAAATATGCCTTTGAAAAAGGCATCGATTTATATGCCACCGACTCAGAAGCTGATTTAAAAAATATCGCCAAATACGCCCCTGGTTCAAGAATATTTGTGCGTATTTTAGTACAAGGCTCTGAAACCGCCGAATGGCCGCTATCACGCAAATTTGGTTGCCATCCAAATATGGCGATTGACTTGTTGATTCAAGCGCGCGAATTGGGCTTAGTACCTTATGGTATCTCGTTCCACGTCGGTAGCCAGCAAAAAGACGTAGCTGCTTGGGATGACGCGCTCGCCAAGGTCAAATACATGTTTGACTGGATGAAGAACGAAGAAGATATTAAGCTGCAAATGATTAATTTGGGTGGCGGCTTTCCGGCGAACTATATCAGCGAAGTCAATCCGGTCAAAGTTTATGCGGAAGAGATTAACCGTTATCTGACCGATGACTATAATGAAGATGAAATGCCGGAGATTATTCTTGAGCCAGGTCGTTCATTGGTTGGTGGCTCCGGTGTATTGGTCAGCGATGTGGTACTTATTTCGCGTAAATCAGATACAGATTTAACGCGCTGGGTATATACCGATGTGGGCTTATTCCAAGGCCTAATCGAGACCTTGGGTGAAGCCATCAAATATCCTGTCTATACGCCTAAAATGGAAACGTCGACAAGCGAAGGTACGGTCGTATTGGCAGGGCCAACTTGTGACTCAACCGATATCATGTATGAAGAAGCCGGTTATCAGTTGCCAGAAGAGTTAGAAATTGGCGATAAAATCTTTTGGCTCACCACGGGCGCTTATACCAACTCGTATTCGTCCATTGAGTTCAATGGTTTTCCGCCGTTAGAAGTGATTTATATTGATTAATTTTTGAACAATCAATATAAATAAAAAAGCGCGGTACTGTGATAAGCAGTGGCGCGTTTTTTTATGTCTATTTTAATATATTCAGTGAGGTGGCGTTAATAGATGCTAGCTACTGTACCAATAATGAAATAGGCACACTATTGCTACTATTGACCGTTTGATTACTGCCATAACCTGAGCTCTGGGTTTGATTGTTTTGTGAAATTTGTCCAATATTGACCCACTGTCCGCGTGGTACGACAATGGTGCTATTCAATCTTTGCTCTTGCACGCTACTGTTATTAGTATAGCCGTAGCGATTATAAGAAGGATTAGCGCGCACGAGCTGCTCTTCTACTTGGGTTAGTCGTACTTCGACCTGCCCGTTTGGCAATAACTTTGGCGTTACAGCAATGCCTTGCGTCGTTGGTAATAATACTTGCTGCTGAATAATAATTTGTCCAGACGGCCGATTATAGGTCGGATAACTATTAGCAATATAGGTTTGGCTTAGTGAATAAAGCGTGCCGGTGCTAATACTTGCCGCGCTACCAGACAGGGTTTGCACTTGATATAGATTATTACCTTGCTGCTGGCTATTACGCTGGTTAATCATCCCTGCACCTTGAATACCGCGATTGCTAATAATAACCTGACCTTGCTGGCTATTACCTTGGGATTGACTACTATTACCGACACGCACAGCAACGGTCAACGCCTGAGGTTGACCGTCAATTTGGCTAAGTAATTGTTGTACTTTTCGATAATTAGCGGCAGTGGTATGCAACACGAGCTTATCTTGATAAACCGATACTGTGCCGCCGTCGCGACTGGCGCTTAACTGCTGACGAACCTCTGGTAATAAGCTCTCACCACCATAAGTATGAATCACATAGGTTTGATAAGCAGCGGCTTTTACGGCTATTGGCACTACGGTCAAACTTAGTGCAAATGCTATCGGACGCGCATAACTTATGCTTCTGGCAGTTTTTATATTTTTAATAGTATTAAGTATAGCCACCGTGCGACCAAAACTCGCTATCAGATTTTCGCTAAACTTATTCATAATCGACCTCTAGCAATAGGTAAACGCTATCAAAAGCCATAATCAGCAGCTACCAAACCATAAGCAAAAAACCTTAAAAATTTAAATATTGCTCGTTTAAAACCTAATTATTTAAAACTTATTTCCTTAAGCCTTAGTCATTTAAGCCTAAAACATCCTGCATATTATATTGTCCAACTTCTTGCTTAATAACCCAAGTTGCTGCACGTACCGCACCAGCTGCGAAAGTCATGCGTGCACGCGCACGGTGAGTAATTTCAACCACTTCACCATCTGCAATAAACATCACCGTATGATCACCGATGATTTCACCACCACGTATCGCATGAATACCAATGCTGCCGACTTCACGCTCGCCAGTTTGCCCTTCGCGGCCATAAACAGCAACGTCTTTTAGGTTCTGTCCGCGCGCTTCTGCGACGGCTTCTGCCATCATATAAGCCGTACCCGATGGGGCATCGATTTTATGCTTATGATGGGCTTCGATGACTTCTACATCAGCTTCAGTGCCAAAGGCTTTTGCTGCCATCGCTAGTAATTTTAATGACAGATTAACGCCTGTTGAATAATTACCCGCATAGACGATAGCGATTTGCTTACTTGCTTCTTTTAACACTTGCTCTTGCTGCTCATTAAAGCCTGTTGTACCGATAACCATCGCAACATTATTTGCTGCGCAGATTTGCATATTTTGTTCAGTGGCATCAGGTAAGCTAAAATCAATCAGCACATCGATGTCATTAATCACTGCTTTTAAATCATCGACAATCTGCACATCTAAACGACCAATCGCTGCAACTTCGCCAGCATCGGCACCAATAAGGCTTGAACCTTGACGTTCAATCGCGGCGTTCAGCGTTGTTTGCGGGTTGTCCTGTACGGCTTCGATAAGCATGCGCCCCATACGCCCACCAGCACCGATAACACCAACGTTAATGGTTTTTTTATTTTCTTGCTGACTCATATCTTTATCCTAAATATTTTATTTTTAATAAGAGAGTTTTTGCATAATATTTATCATAAGTTTAGCAAATATCGCTGCATACGTGGCTTTTTATACAGCCGATAAAAAGCCCAAAGGTTTCACATGAAACTTTTGGGCTAGTTAATATACTTATCTCGATAAAATCAGTCAATCATAAGCAGTCTTAGTCAAATAAATCGCCAATCTTCTTAAAGAATGACTTTTTATGAGGTGACTGCTGATGCTTGCTATCACCATCAAGTGTATCTTGGAATTGACGTAACAAGTCTTTTTGCTCGCGCGTCAGGTTCACTGGCGTCTCGATGACCACACGGCAAATTAAATCACCTTTCATGGTCGTGCGTACTGGTGTCACCCCTTTACCGCGTACACGCAGCAACTTACCACTTTGCGTACCTTCGGCAACCTTGATTTTGACTTTGCCATCCAAGGTTGGGATTTCAACTTCTTTACCGAGCGCCGCATCAGTAATGCTCACTGGTACATCCATGTAGAGATCGGCACCTTGACGGGTAAAGACATCGTGCGGTTTTACGCGTACTTCGACATACAAATCGCCGTTTTGTACACCGGTACCGCCCGCTTCACCTTCACCTGCGAGGCGTACGCGGTCACCATCATCGACGCCTGCTGGAATAGATACTTCAAGCGTGCGCGATTTGTCTTTGACGCCATTACCATGACAATCAGGACAAGGATTTTTAATCTGTTTACCAGAGCCGCCACACTGTGGACACGCTTGCTGCACGGCAAAAAAGCCTTGCTGCATACGCACTTGACCCTGACCATGGCACATCTGACAAGTCACGATATCAGAAGCATTTTTTGCGCCTTTACCATCACAGGTATCGCAAGGCGCAGGAGCGGTAAAGCTGATTTCTTTTTTACAGCCGCGCACCGCTTCTTCTAGGGTCAGCTCAATCACATAACGCAAATCTGAGCCACGGCGCGAACGTCCACCGCCGCCACGCGACTGACCAAATATATCGCCAAAGTTGCCGAAAATATCGCCAAATATATCTTGGAAATTACCACCACCGCCGCCGAAACCGCCGCCGCCCATGCCGTTCTCAAAGGCAGCATGACCCATACGGTCATAAGCTGAGCGTTTTTCTTCGTTACTCAATACCTCATAAGCCATCGACGCTTCTTTGAACTTCTCTTCGGCATCAGGGTCATCAGAGTTACGGTCCGGATGGTATTTCATAGCAAGCTTGCGGTAAGCTCGCTTGATTTCTTTGGTGTCTACAGTCTTACTGACACCTAATATCTCATAAAAATCGCGCTTACTCATGGGCTCTCCTATCGTCTTCACAGTCCACCGGTCGGTCGATTCATCAACCCGAGTCAATCATCCTACTTATACTGCTACTTATATTCGCATTAAAAGGTTTCACATGAAACACAGCGAAATAGGCGCAGGCAAAAAGGATGATTTATGAATCTTACAAGCGAGTACGGCGGGATGCTGCTTAGCCAAATCAATTATTAAAAGTTTGCGCTATTTATGGAGATGGCAATATGATTTATCAAGCGCTTGGCGGTCAAAATTCTCACATATGACGTTTAAGCACTTAAAAAAGGTTTTATTAAGAATTCAATAAAGGTTTTTATACCTTTATAAATGCTGACCATGCTAGTATTTAGCGCCATATTGATAGGGTTTTAAATCCTATTTTTGAGATTTTTAGCCACTAGGTTTGCAATAAGGTAGCAATTTTTATGAAAAAGCTGATTGTTTTATTGATAGTGATTGCCATCGCAATCTATGGCGGCTCGCCTTACTACAGCGCCTATCAGCTTAAAAATGCCTACGACGACAAAGATGGTGCGACTATCGCAGCGGCGATTGATTATGAGCAAGTGCGCCCCAGTATCCAAAATCAGCTGACCAGCCAGTTTGCAGTGACCATGACCAAATACCCATTGGTTGCCGAACTTGGCGGCGCGCCATTAACCGAAGCGGCCAACGGTTTTATCATCCAAGCAGTCGATGGTGCGATTACGCCGCAAAATATCGAAAAACTGATTAATACCCAAGGTCAAGCCAACACCGCGACCAAAGAGCTTGCCGCTGCATGGGCAATCGCCAGTAATCAAGTCGATTTAAAGAACTTGATTCAAAGCCTAATTATTCAGCGCGGCGATATCAATGCCGTGGTTAAAAATCAAATGCAGCAAATTATGGATAAACAAGCGGCAGAACTTGAACAACAAGCGGCGCAAGGAACAGATAGCGATAAGCCAAAACTAAGCTATTGCGGTATTAATTGCTTTAACATTAGCGGTCAGGTTAAAGGCTACCCGCTCACGATCAAAATGCAGCGAGATGGTTTGATAAATTGGAGAATCGTCGATATCATTTTGCCGCAATAGACGTTGCCATAATAAACGTTGCCACAATAAATTAGCTAGAATCAATCGTTAAGCGTAATAAAAACCACCGCATGAATATGTTCATGCGGTGGTTTTTTTATGGTGGTTTTTTATTGATTGTATTCCATGCTATAGCATACTTAACAACTTACTCCACGCCCAAGAACTCTAAAAACTCAGGGCTCTCAAAGCTTGCTTGAAAAAGCACACCATCTTCACGGTAAATAGCCGGCGTTGCCATCACCGCAAGTCCTGCCGCTTTTTCGCGATTGGGCGTTATATGGTTTACCTTACAACTTGCTGGCTCAGGCGTCATTTTACCTTGTAGCATGGCTTTATCTAATGCCTTGCGACGGCTGTCTTCATTGCCCTGACACCAGATAGCGCGCATTTGCTCAGGCGACTCTTCATAGATCGGATAGCCAATGGTTTTGACCGTCACGCCCTTTGCATTGAGCATGGGCAGTTGTTGATGTAAGCGGCGGCAATAAGGGCAATTAACATCGGTGGCGACATAAATAATTGCTTTTTCAGTGCCAGTTGCGGGGTAATTAATCAGCTGGCTTTTATCCAAAGTTGCAAATACCGATTGGTTTTTAAGGCGTTCAAAGTTGCCATCAAGCCCGATAAACTGACCGTTTTCAATCACTGATATCTCGCCGTCGGTAATATATTGCCCATCATCTGACAATAAAAAAGGCACGCCTTCCAGCATTGCACCCCAAATGACACCCGGCACCGCAGTATAGAAAAACGGTGTTTTAGCACTCATGTTTTTTAGCGCACTCATATTAGCTAGGATGTCAGATTTGACACTGGCGCTAACGGATTTGCCAACTTGTGCACTGCTACTACGCACAGGCGTCTTGGTTACTACGCGTTTGCTTGGATTCTTTTGTAGCTCGCCTTGGATGACATATTTGCCATCTTCGGTAATATGCAGCGGCGGCTGTCCTGCCAAATTAACCTGATACATATTGGGCAGTTTAGATACTACGATAGAGGTGATTTGGGTTTTGATACCGGCTTGGCTCAGCAGTTGACGTAATTGACTATCGACCGCTTTGCTGATGCTGCCAGTAGCTTGGGTGTTTTGAATAGTTTCAATAGTTTGCGGTGCTTGACTGCTGTTTTTTTTGATAGCGTCAGTAGTACTTGGCTGCGCACAAGCAGTGGAGGTCAATAATATGGCACTAATTAAACTGGCAAATTTTAATATAGGGAATTTCACAAAGACAGTCCTATTGGTTTTTAATAGCCATTACCATTAAAACCATTACTGTTAAATGCTATTTTTAAAAAACAGCAACTATTTACGGTAAGAATTTAAAGGTAACCACAATTAATAAAGATAACTATATTATGTAAAAATATAGATTAAAAAAAGATAGGCTGACTTTAGCACAAGGGCAGTTTTTGCAAAGTATTAAAGGCTTAATTTTGCAAAACTGCTACCGAGCTTTAAGAGATAGGCAACACAGACAGTTGGCAGAGATAATAAAGATAAAAAGTAGGCAGAAAAAAGCAGCACACTTTGCAGTGGCTGCTCATTTTGGAAAATATTTTAGTGGCTCATCTTAGGATTTAGCACAGCTTAAGTTTAGAACTTAGCCACTTCTTCTGGTGTTAGGAAACGACTGTCGCCTTTATCCAAACCGTCTAAAGTAATATGACCAATACTGGCACGGTGCAGCTCAGTCACTCGATTGCCAAAGTAGCCCATCATGCGCTTTACTTGATGGTATTTACCCTGCTCTAAGGTTAAACGCGCATGGGTTTCATCGATGAATTCAAGAATGGCGGGCTTGGTTTCTTCGTGCTCGCCTTCTAACAAGATACCTTCAGCCACTTCTTTAACGGCATTGGCTTGCGCGTCGCTATCCATCGCCTCAGCTAAGGTCAGCTCATAAATCTTGGCATGCTCATGTTTAGGGCTGGTCACACGGTGCAACCATTTGCCATCATCACTGATAAGCAACGCACCCGTGGTATCGACATCGAGGCGACCTGCAATACGTAAACTACCAAGCTCTGGTACGGCAATCAGCTCAGTAACGATAGGATGTTCTTTGACTTTTAAAGTACATTCAAAGCCTTCAGGCTTATGCAGCAGAATATAACGATTACCCGCAGCAACTGACAACGGCTCGCCTGCCCACATTACTTCATCGTTGACGATATCGACGTGCAGCCCTGGGTCCTTGACCACAGTATCATTTAGCGTCACTTCACCGGCGTGCAGAATCTTTTTTGATTCTTTGCGCGACAGCTCAGTGGCTTTACTCAGAAATTTATCTAGACGCATACTATTTACTACCATCCGTTTTATGATACCTACTCTACCTTAGCGTCTAACGACACAAGCACTCATACTGAGCTTGTGCGCTATCTTCACTGATAAGAAGTGGTACTATAATAAAAAATTAAATGAACACTGCGCCAAATACGGACAACAGTGAAAGTTAAGTAAGTTTACCATATCCAACCTAGACCTGATGAAATATGAGCTATCAAACGCTAAAACATGCTGTCACCGCACGCTTAGAAATTAAAAAATCTGAGTTTATTGCCTATGCTTATCCGGTGACCTCGCGTGAGCAAGCAATGTTTCACGTGGAACAATTACGTCAACAATATGCCGATGCGCGCCATCACTGTTGGGCGTATATCATTGGTGATCCCAATAACACCACCAGTGCTGGCTTTGACGACGATGGCGAACCGAATGGCACGGCAGGACGACCGATATTAAATGTCTTACAGCATAAATCCATCGGTAACGTCATTATCATCGTGGTGCGTTATTTTGGCGGTATCAAACTCGGTGCGGGCGGTCTCACTCGCGCCTATGCAGGCTCAGCGCAGGCGGCAGTCGATGAAATGGTTCTGCTACCCTATGTACCAATGGCGCAAGTGCAAATACTCGCTGAGTTTGCCACTGAAGCGCAATGTCGCTACGTGGTCGAAAGTTTACATGGTCGTATCGATGACGTGAATTATAGTAAACAAGTGACATTGACCGTGACGCTTGCTGAAGCAGATATAGATCGTTTAAAAGAACGGCTGGCGATGGATGGGCGCGTCTTAGACAAGTCGTAAGAAATAAGTATTTTTAATTATCTATTTCTAACATGATTTTTAGTAGCATTGTTTTGAATAACATGGTTTTTATTAGCATTGATTTGAGTAACCATACGTTCACTGAAAAGCATTGGTTTTAACCACGTCCGTCGGTATGATAAGGCATTGATTGTTAAAGACGATTTTAACGATAATCCATATAACCATTAAATAAGAAACCTTTATGCCAACATCGAAAGCACATAAAAACTTTTCACCTACCTCTTTTAAACCGCCCTTTTGGCTAAGCAACCCGCACCTACAAAGTATCTTACCGAAATTTTTTGCCCCAAAAACGCCAACTTATCGCCGCGTGGTCGAAAAAGACTCCTTGGATGAAAGTGATATTGCTTATGACTTTTATGACGCCCAGTCTATAAAAGCAGCAGATAATGGCGAGCTTGAGCAAACGCCATTAATCGTGCTATTTCACGGTATGGAAGGCAGTAGCGACAGCCATTACGCCCGTGCTTTGGCGTATCAGATGCATGCGCAAGGCTGGCACTTTGTGGTGGCGCACTTTCGCAGCTGCGGCGGTATTCCTGCGAGTGGTCGCGTGTTTTATAACGCTGGTGACACTGGCGAGTTGCATCATATGCTAGAGAATTTGCGTGAAAATTACGCGCATATTTATGCGGTAGGCGTGTCCTTAGGCGGCAATGCACTGGCGAAATATATGGGTGAATATGGCGATAAAGCGCTCTGTGATGGCGCGGCGGTGATTTCTGCGCCTGTCGATATGTCGTCCGCGGCGCTTAGTATGCATAGCTTTTTGAGTCATCGTATTTATACGCCGTATCTGCTTAATCCCATTATCAAAAAAGCGTTGGCGAATGACATTACCAAGGATGAGATCGACTCTATCAAAGCGGTCAATCGTATCAGCGACTTTGATGATATCTTTACCGCCCCTCGTCATGGCTATCGCTCTAACAATCATTATTATCACTCCTCATCAGCATTGCCCTATTTGATAAAAGTGACCAAACCTTTATTATTAATTAGCGCCAAAGACGATCCTTTCCTTGGTTTTACCGCTACGCCAAACGATGTCTCTGACAGCGTCACTATTTTAAACACTGAGCATGGCGGACACGTGGGCTTTATTCGTTATAACGCTGATAAAGACAAATCTCCTCATCTTTATAAAAAATCAAGATTTGATATCAATTGGTTACCCGAAACGGTTAGTGCTTATTTCGAGTCTATTGGCGTCGTGTCTAGCGATTGATAATGAGATTTGCTAATCTGCTAAACCCTAATTATATTATTCGAACCTTAAACCTTACTCCTTTGAGATTGCGCCATGTATCCATTTATCCGTTATGCCAGCACCATCGCCCACGCCGCGCTACAAGTAAAAAAGGGCAATACCTTAACGTTTAAAGATACCAGTGAGATTACCTTTCGCTGTCGTTTGACGGACATTGATAATTTCTTGGAGATGAATAATGGTCGCGTGCTGACGCTTTATGATATGGGACGTACCGATTTTGCGGTACGGAGCGGACTTGGCAGACAACTGCTCAAGCAGCGTTGGGGTTTGGTGGTCGCTGGTAGTACCATCCAATATCGCAAACGCATTCGTGCTTTTGAAAAAGTCACCATGAAGACCAAAATCGTCGGCTTCGATGAGCGCTGGATATATATCGAACAGTCTATGTGGGTTAAAGGCAAGCCTTGCTCGTCTGCCCTACTACGCACCGGCGTTACCGAAGGCGGTAAAGTTATCGAAACCTCGCGTGTCTTAGCGGCGTTAGATCAGGCCGATTGGCAGCTACCACCGAGCGGCTATGTGGCAGAATGGATTATCAGTGATGCCGACCGTCCGTGGCCACCGCAAGCTTAAGGCCAATAACTCAACGGTTTTCGTAAGTCATAAGCAGCGCTTCACATCCAAGTAACCTTATAGCTACTATTTACTAACAATACATTATATAAATAAATATATTAAATGTTAGGATAGTAGTGAGTTCTATACTCAACTGAATAATATCTAGTTAGAAAAAAGTCTCATTAGAAACAAGCTAATTAAAAACAGTCTAATAAGGAAAATAAAATGGTTAATAATACGGATTACGTCGGAACACTATTTGATAATAGCGACTCAAACCCAAGCAAAATCACCTTAGCTTTTACTATGGCAGGAATTGCCCTGAAGAAAGGTCACTCTGCATCCGTGATTTTGATGGTAGATGCGGTACATTTGGCATTACCAAACGCATTGGATGACGTCAATATTGGCGCGCCATTTGAACCTGCGGGCGAATTACTGGAAGCCTTTATCGAAAAAGGTGGTCAGGTATTGGTCTGCGGCGCGTGTATGAAACACAATGGCGTCGAAGAATCAGCGATTGATAAGCGCTTCACTGTCATCAGTGGTGATGATGTGGTTGAGCTGCTAATGAATGCGAAAGGGTCATTGCAGTTGAATTAGTAATAGCAGTTAAACAAGATAGCTTTATTACTAAAAGGGAGCCTTACTCCAGGGCTTCCTTCTAATTTTTTCAAAAGCAAGCTAACAGATAAAGCTTATCTAAGCATCTTTGTTACTTTTAATAATCTCTTTACCACCATGAAAAATATCTTTGTGAAGTGGTAATCTCTATATTGCTTTTAGACTTATTACAGGTTTCACAAGTTAGCTGAATATTACAAGGATCATTAACGCCATACATATCTAAAGGGACAATATGATCAAAATTACTTTTTTTATAGCTGTTAATTAAGTTTGTTAAATCCGTATTACAAAATACACATCTGCCCTTATCTCTGTGAAAGACAGCCTTTTTCACCCATACTGGTATATGACATCTCTTGATAGTTCCTTTCTCAGTCATGTATTCACTAGGGTAAATTAAGTTCTTTTCATAGATATGATTAGAAACTATCTTATTGAAATTCAAAAGAAGCTTCCTATTATTAAATAAAACATAAAAAGCCTCTTCAGACATTTCAGAGAATAAATCACAAAATTTCTCTTCATTCTCTAAAAACCATTCATATGCCCCTGAATCCTCTCTATTCTCATCTTCCACTATTTTTGAAATATTAATATTATAAGTGTCAAACTTCTCATACCAATCTAATAGATTTTCATCGTCATAATAATATCCATTTTTTCTGAAATCACGTCCATAAAAATTGAATGCTGTAATTACAATGTACTGATGCAATAACGTATCTTTACTAAATTTAGCTGAGTGCTCTATAAAGTAATCTTCGTTATAGTTCCAGAACTCCGTCTCTAGGTTTATATGTTCTTCAACAAGATTAATTAGATCGTAAATACCATGAAAACTATATTTTTGTAGCCCACTCATTTTGCTGACCCAGTCATTGTTCAGTGAACATATTATAACTTTAAGTTAAATTAGATTGTTGCTATTTACTTAACTACACATCCAAAGCCAAAGCCCACGCTTCTATTCAGCAACTAAATACACATTATCTCACACGTACGTCGTCTAGCTTTGTTAAAGTAAGTCATGCAAATCTCCTAATAAAACAAAAAGGACGCCAGTCATGACCTTACTTAAGACCTTTGATTTAACCTACCCTATCGTTCAAGCGCCAATGGCAGGGGCGACCACGCCTGAGCTGGCAGCGACGGTGAGTAACTTTGGTGGATTGGGTTCATTGGGAGGAGGTACGACGGCGCCAAAGGTTTTAAATGAGCACATTAATACCCTTAAATCACTCACCAACCGCCCCTTTATGATCAATCTAATGGTGTTATCCGAGCACGATTCGGATACATTAGATAGCGCAATTCCTGCTTGGTTAAACGAGTATTATGAGAAAAATAATATAGACATAGCGCTACCTGAACGTCCCGCGCTAAGCTTTGCAGAGCAGCTACAAGTACTTTATGACAACCCGGTTCCTATCGCCAGTTTTACCTTTGGCATTATCAGTGCCGAGCAGGTGCAGGGTTTAAAGGATTTGGGTACGCGCGTCATCGGCACTGCCAATCATCCATTGGAAGCGAAAGCATGGGCGGAGATTGGCGTCGATGCTGTATGCATTCAGGGATCAGAAGCTGGCGGCCATCGCGGTGGTTGGTTGCCGCAAAGCGCGAACGATCCACTAGGTTTATTGACGCTGATTAGTCAAACGCGAGCGTGCACCGATGTTCCTTTGATTGCAGCGGGCGGCATTATGACGGGACAAGCGATTAAAGCTGTTCAAACCGCCGGTGCCGAGCTTGCGCAAATAGGTACGGCTTTTTTGACCACTGATACATGCGGTATTAATGACACTTATAAACAGGCGTTACTTGATGCCGGTCTGGGTAAGCGTAGTAGCGAGACACGTTTGACGCGGCTGTTTTCAGGTAAGCAAGCACGCGGTTTGTTAAACGATTATCTGCGTGACTTTGACCAGTTTGAAAACGCACATGAACTACCGTCCTACCCACAATTAAATGCCATGACCAAAAACTTGCGCGCCCATGCAAAAAACAACCTAGATGCAGAACATCAGTCTTTATGGGCAGGACAAGGGGTAGCTTTAGTCAGACAAGAAAGTACGCTTGAATTGCTCGAGCGACTGGTCAAAGATTTATAGTTTGATCGACGTCGTTAATATCTTGTAGCCAAAAAAAAGAAACACCAACGTATCTAGTGTTTCTTTTTTGATTTTAAAATAATGACTTTCAACCAATCTCTAGCGCTGCGCCTCTAATATACTTCTAAACGCCTTATAATTATCTGCCGTTTCATCCAGCGCTTCAACCATCGGTACATGACCGACATCTTCCATCATAATCACTTGTGCTTGCGGGATGATTTGTTTTATAAGATTGACCGTTTCAGGTTTGATGATCTGATCTTTATCACCCCATACCACTAACGTCGGAATTTTATATTGTGCGATGATTTTGGCGCGCTCTTCGACATTATCGGTGACGATTTGTTCCAAGATTTTGGCGTCCAGCTCTTTATTGGCGATACGCTCTTGGGCAAACACCGCTTTAACTGATTTTGGCAGATAAGGCGGCTTATACATAACGAAGTCATACATCTTATAGAAGTCTTCATTGCTCTTAATCAACAGCGGATTGTTCTCTAACGTTGCGCCTTCTAACGACTTAGGAATGCCAGCCGACCAAAAACCTGCGCTATCGACGAGCCATAAACTTTTGACGTCTTTGGGATACTTCGCCGCATAAGCCACACTGATAGCGCCGCCCATCGAATTGCCGCCGACATGAATACCATTCGCTAACCCCTTAGCTTGCAGCAATTCATGCAAGCGCGTCGCTTGCGCCTCCGAGCGATAATCCGCAGTCAGCGGTTTGCTAGACTCACCAAAACCAAGCAAATCAGGAATGATCAGATGATAGCCTTCTAACTGACGCGCGATACGGGTAAAGTTATCCTTATTACCGCCAAAGCCATGAATAAGTAATAACGGCTCGCCCGCGACATTGCCGTTTTCTGCATAGACCATCTTATCGCCTGAAGCTAGTGTTAACGATTTGATTTCTAAATCAGACTTGTTACGCTCATACTGAATAATCTTTTGCGTGGTATTGACCGCTAACGCATTGGGCGCGGTGGTACAACCGACCATAGAAAGACTAAAAAGCGCGGCAAGAGCTAGGCGTTTTAAGAGCATCGAAACATCCTTGTGATAGTTGGTGAGTATAGGTAGAAAAGGTTAGAAGTTAAAGACGCTTAAAATCGCAATCTTAGCATAAGAATATTAATAACTAGGTTACTGGGTCAATAATTTATCAACATATTTAAGCGATGCTTTATACCTTTCATCATAGTTGCCGCTGATAATGTGATAGCGCACCCCAAACTCATTTAATAAAGATTTTAGTAATTGATTGTTTTGATCGCGAACTTGCGTATCACCAAAAGACCTTAACCCATCAGCGACCCACTCAATATCCGCCTCCAAAAACAGCCACAAGTCATAAGCTTGCAGTTTGGCGATTTCATCAAGTACGCTTTGTCTTACATCAAGATAAGCCATCGAAAAAAACTGGGTCGTAATCGCTTCTGTATCAACGAAATATATCTTGTTTGCCGCTTTTCTAGCTTGCCTCTCATGATATTTATGCTCATAAGCAATCTGTGCAAAATCCTCAAGCAAGACGATTTCAGCGTTAATTTCCTCATAAAACTTGCGCCCTGCTTCTTCGACATAGCAAGTATCATAATGATAGGCTAAATCTTTCGCTAATGTGGTCTTGCACGTACTTTCCGTACCAACGATAACAACACCTTTGGCAAAATAAGGTTGTACCGCGCCGGGCAACATATCCCAGTGCTGAATCGCGCCGTCATGACGTAGCTGGCTTGCGGATATGAGATAAAGCTGACGGTCGGCGTCGATGATAATATGCTTTGCTTTAGGATATAAATCATCGAAGTAATCACTATAGCTTAGTTCAGAACTAAAAATAAAATCGATGGGTTTGCCTATCAAGGTTTTAATGCTATCGGCACAGCTTTCCCAGTCAGGCTCAACGTTAGCATGAGTATGAGCATAATCATTAGTATCAGCATCGATATGAGTATCAGCATTTTTATTGATATTAGTTTCTTCTATTGCATAGACGTGCACATTATCCAGCTCTTTGATAATTTCATGCCACCAGCGCAGTCTTTGCTCCACCGCTATCGGGGCGATTTCACTTTTATGAAAATAAACCTCATGCTCAAACATCACGTTATAAGTCACTATCACGTAAAGCTTATCGACCATAGCCGCCGCCTTTCGCATCGCATGCACATGCCCTTTATGCACTATTAAGAATTTGCCGCCAAACATGCCTATCGTTTCTTTTTTCATGTTGTCATTTTTTATCATCGATTAATTTTAGTACTACTATTGCCTATTAGGGCATGTCCTCATTTTAAAAATAGTGACAAAAATGAGATAAATTGCAGCTAAACAAGGAAAATAGTGCAGTTAATATCGGGATATTATCGAGCTATTTGACGAAGTTTAGCAAGATTTAGCCATTTTTAGCCCATTTAGATGTCTGTCGATTGAATTGAGGACACGTCCTAATACATTATATAAAAAAATGTTACCAGTCTAACCAAGATGCTATAAGCAAGGTCATTTATAATAAGGGTTTTTATGTCATTAAATACAGCCAAATTGGATGGCGCAAAAGGATAAACATTGAGTAAAATAACTACCTCCACTGATAAAAGCCGTGACCTCACCCAAGGGTCGATTGCCAAAACCATGCTGCTGTTTGCCCTGCCAACCCTTGGCTCATCGGCCCTGCAGTCGTTGAACGGCTCGATTAATGCCGTCTGGGTAGGCCGATTTTTAGGCGAAGAAGCGCTGGCCGCGACGGCAAACGGCAATATCTTGATGTTTATCCTGATCTCATTCGTTTTCGGTTTTGGTATGGCGGCGACTATTTTGATTGGTCAGGCTATGGGTAGCCGTAACGATACTATAGTCAAAAAAACCATGGGAACAGCGCTGGGTAGCATTATTCCGATCAGTATATTGGTATCGGCAATTGGGTGGATATTTGCTCCACTGCTACTTGAGCTGCTCGGAACGCCGCCAAGTGCGGTAGATCTAGCGCTGACCTATCTGCGGATGATTTTTGTGGCGATGCCCGTCACATTAACCTTTACGCTGATAATGATGGCACTACGCGGGACGGGTGATTCTACGACGCCGCTTTGGTTTATCATTATATCGGTGATTATCGACCTGATTTTGACGCCGGTACTGATTTTAGGACTAGGCCCCTTTCCTGAATGGGGTATATTTGGCTCGGCGTTTGCAACCGCCGTCGCCAACACGCTAGCGCTAATTGGTATGGTCGTCACCATGTATCTGCGTGGTTCTGTGCTGACACTTAAATTGCCAGAGCTGCGTTTTCTACGTGCAGATAGAGACATCCTAAAGTCGATGTTTTCAAAGGGATTGCCGATGGGCTTGCAGATGATTGTTATCTCTTCAGCAGCATTGACGATGCTGTCGCTGATTAACCGTGAAGGGGTACAGACAACGGCCGCTTATAGCGCGACTCAGCAGCTTTGGACCTACGTGCAGATGCCGGCAATGGCGCTAAGTGCTGCGGCCAGTGCGATGGTCGCACAGAATATCGGTGCCAATCAATGGCATAGGGTTGCAGGAATTACCCGCTGGGGGCTTATTTTTAATGTGATATTAACAGGCGCTATAATCGGGGTTTTGAGCATTTTTGATTACACTATTTTAGGGCTTTTCCTTGGTAGTGACAGCGCAGCAGTGCCGATTGGGCGGCATATTCAGTTGATGGCGACATGGGGCTTTATCTTTTTTGGTATAGCGCAAGTGCTGTTTGGCACCATGCGTGCTAATGGCTATGTGATTTGGCCACTCATCGTCATGGTGATTTCGATGTATCCTGTGCGTCTTGGCTTTGCTTTCGGGCTTTATCCGTTCCTTGGAACCGATGCGCTTTGGCTTTCGTTTCCAGCAGGCATGGTAGCAACTGCTCTGATGGGGGCGGGATTATATCTGTACGGTGGCTGGCGCAAAGGTAAAAACATGCCTGCAGAAGAAGCGGCGCAAAGGTCGGAGGAGTTTCGCGCCCATACCGGCACCAGTGCCTCGTTTCGTGATATTTTACCAACCACGGTGTGGAAACTATCCCCTTTACGCCGTATTACAAGGTTGCGTCGACGTCTGCAAAGACGACTACAGAAACATCGTATGATAAGAAAGCATAAACGCTCATCGCGTGGTTTATAGATAGTAAATTCAATTGGTTTAATCTCAATGGCTTAATAAAAAATCCACCGCTGCAGCGGCATGAATAGCGGTGGTATCAAATACGGGAATGGGACTGTCTGCTTGCTGAATAAGCAGTCCAATTTCGGTGCAGCCTAAGATGACACCCTCTGCACCTTTATTCGCTAAATCTTGAATCACTTGCCGATAATACTGGCGTGAGCTAGCAAGTAGCTGACCTTGACATAGCTCCTCATAAATAATGCGATGTACCTCTGCCCGTGCGTCATTTTCTGGTATCAACACTTGCAAGCCCGCATCAATCAAGCGCTGCTTATAAAAGTCCTCTGTCATGGTGAACTGAGTCCCAAGTAGCGCAACCTTAGTGAAACCTTGCTGTTTAATCGCCTTGGCGGTGACATCGGCAATATGGATAATCGGCAGGTTAGTCGCGGCTTGGATATCATCGACAACTTTATGCATGGTATTAGTCGCGATAAGTAAACCTTTCGCGCCAGCCGCTTGTAGACGTTTGCCGCTATTGGCTAATATTGCGCCCATCTCATCCCACGCGCCTTTAGCTTGCAGAACCTCAATCGGCGCAAAGTCCACGCTATGAATCAGTAAATCTGCTGAATGCAAATTGCCCAACTTAGCCTTGATGCCTTCATTTATCAGTCGATAATAGCTTTCGGTACTCTCCCAACTCATGCCACCGATGATGCCAAGTGTTCTTTGTTTAGATAAGGTTTTGGACGGGGATTGTTTGGCTGATTGTTGCGCTGCATTATTTTGATTAGCAGACATTTCTTATCCTTATACAGTTATTTTAAAGAAGGTTATTTTAAATACAGCTATTTTAAATAGCATTAGAGTTCACTTAATAAGCCTGAAAGGCAGCGAAGCATTAAAACTGAATGATAACAATATAATAAGGCGAACTTTATGATTGATAATAACCATTTTACCTCGCCGTCATCACGCGTTATCATAATCGCCGCTAAGCATGAGCAATGCTTTATATCATCCTCTCTCATCGCAAAATCACGTTTATAACACCCGTTAAACGTGGCTCTCATCAAGCAGGACAACAGAACATTATGGCAAAATTCCCGACCGTCAGAATACGCACGCGGCGCAAATACTATCGGTTGATTTTCACCTTTTTAATGGCGCTGATGATGTCGACGATTATCTCGACGGCCCTGCTACTGATTAACGTAGGGTTTGTCGAAGGCTTCTTTATTACCCTGTTTAACTCGTGGAAGTATGCCTTTATGGTTGCTTGGCCGAGCGCTTATATTTGCGCCTATTTAATTCAAGAGCACCTGCTAAGCCGTATCGAGTTTTATTAATTAAAGCTTTTATAAAGGTTAGTAAGTTATAAAAGCTAGTAACTTATAAACTTTAGTACATTATGCCGGCGTAAAAACAGCTAAGATAGGCTACAAACTGTTTTTAATCAGAGGCGACTATGAGCCACGCGCGGCGTACTATCGAGCAGTTACTACAGCAAAATATCCTCCCGCTTAAAAATGCCGAGGCAGCAGCAATACACTTAGAAGTCTATCCTAGCAAACGTACTTGGCTAGACTTTTTTGATAAAGTGCTGCTGATTATTGGCGCGGTGGCACTGGTATTATCCCTTGTGTTTTTTATCGCCTATAACTGGCAAAATATGGGCAAAATAGGCAAATTTGCCTTGGTTGAAGGCGCGCTGGTTATTAGCATTGCGCTTTATGTGGCACTCTCTTTTCGGCAACGATTTGCCCTTATCCGCCAGCTGTTATTGCTCATTGCTAGCATCATTACCGGTAGCTTATTGGCGCTATTTGGACAGGTCTATCAAACGGGTGCTGATACGTGGCAGCTTTTCTTTGGTTGGGCAATACTGATTACGCCTTGGGTCATGATTGCGCGTTTCCCTGCGCTATGGCTGCTGTGGTTGGGGTTAGTTAATGCCTGTTTGGCACTTTATTTAGATATCGCAAATCTACAATTTATTAACTATAGCCTGCAAAACGTCTCTCAAGTAGCCATCCTTGCACTATTTAATTTTATTGCCTTTTATAGTTGGCTTATGAGCTTCGATAGTAAAACCCCTTTCTCTACTCCCCATCTGTTTCATCGTATTATCCCTAAAAAACCCACCGCTCAAATCAACAGCTCTCAAACCAAATCTAGCTTGCACTGGAGCACTTATGTCGTCGGTTTATTAACTACGTTTTTTATAACCTATCTAGCGATTGTCACGGTCTTTGATAGTGGTAATATCTGGGCAACGCTTATCTCTGTCATAGTGTGGTTAAGTTGGTGCGGCTTTATGTTTTGGCAGTTTCGTCAACGCCGTACTGACTTGCTGATGCTGACTTATCTATCGTTTTCGATGATTATTGTGGTGATGTTTTGGGTCGGTAAATGGCTGTTAGATGATTTTGACGCCGCTGGATTTTTAGTATTAGCCTTGTTGCTTATTGGCATGAGCTCGGCGGCAGTCATGTGGCTACGCAAAGTTGGCCGTATCAACAACGATGACATTGCTCCTTCTATCATTAAGGGGAACAGTGATGAATAATGATAACAACTATAATGAGCAACATAATAACCTTTTGCTCTTACAACAGCAGGGACTCATCGACACGCAAAATGTCAGTGATAAGCTTTTAAATAATGCCGAATCTGCAGCGCGCAGCCCTTGGTTTATCAGCTTACTTTTTGGTATGAGTGGTATATTGGCCAGCCTATTTTTTATCGGGTTTTTGACTTTAATGTTAGATAACACCGGTTTGCTTGATAGTACGCTGGCGGTTATTATCATTGGCGCACTATTCAGCGTCATTGGCGGATTCTTATTTTATAACGCGCGCAGTCGCCATAGCCCTTTTTGGAATGGCTTAGCTTTTGCGATTACGCTAGCAGGTCAAGGTTATATTGCTTTTGCCCTACTGGCGAGTGAGATTGAAGAGCCACTCAATATAATGCTATTGCTCCTTGTGCAACTGTTGATGACTATTGTAATACCCAATTTTATCTATCGTTTATTGAGCGCGACGTTAGCGTTAAGCTGCCTATTTTACCTGTTAAATTACTATCATTTATCCGAAGCAAGCTTAGGATTGTTGGCATTGATAACGAGCGTTACTCATTTACAACGCTATACGCTAGCGGCATTTATCCCGACCAAATGGCGCGCCAGCTTCTTTGACATTAGCAGTGCTATTGGCTATGCAAGCGCCTATGTCTTGCTCAATATTTCCGTCTATTTTATCGCTGCTGAATATGGCAATAGCTTTGATAACCTTGATAGTCTTGATAGTCTTGATAACTACGGCGAAGCCTTTAGCTATAACTACTACCTAGCCCAAGGGCTATTAACGCTTGCCAGTCTTTATGCCGCTTATCTGATTCTTAAACGCTATCACATCAAATTACTATCAGCAGCAGGACTGCTGATTAGCGCCGCGATTATAATACTTGGCGTTATCTCCATTTATGTCTCAGGCTTATTGGCCACCAGCCTAATTATCATTATCGCGACTGCCAATAGCCAACGCGTGCTCTTAGGACTGGGCGTTATCGCTTTAGTTGGTTATATCTTTTGGTATTACTATCAGCTCGATACTACTCTCCTAGTCAAATCCGCTTCCATGCTTGTCATCGGTATCGCGCTATTACTGCTGCGCTGGCTGCTTATCAAAGGCTATTTTGCGAATATAAAACCGAATGCTAACGACAATCAGGAGCGGCTGTCATGAACAATAAAATTTTGACCAAACGCTTAATTAAGGAAGCATCAAAGACGCATTGGCTACAAAAACCGGCCGTCACGATTGTTATTGCCCTCCTTGGATTGGCGCTCGTATTGGTGGTGATGACGATGAATATCATCAAATACGAAGCCCATCTTGCGACTGGTGATACCGTCTTATTAGCACTGGCACCCGTTGATCCGCGCGGCTTTATGCAGGGCGATTATATGACGCTTAGCTATGCGCTAGAGCGTGACGTATTTGCCGCCTTAAACAAAGACCCCGGTAGCTATCCTAGCAACGAAGAAGGCTTTGTCATTGTCGCTTTAGACAAACATAACGTCGGCCAGTTTGTACGCTTATCTGCTAATAATCAGCCTGAAAATTTAGCCATTAATGAGATGGCTATTCATTACCGTATCCGTAATGGCACAATGCAGCTTGCGACCAATGCATTTTTCTTCCAAGAAGGTCATGGCGAGGCCTTTGAGGCAGCACAATATGGGCTATTTCGGGTCAACGATAAAGGTGAACCGTTATTAACCAAGATGGTAGATAGTAATTTTCAGATTATTAAAGGTAAAGCTGAGTCAGCTGCTGATTCCTCTCCTTAAGTAATAAAAGATCGCTAGATAATGACTTTCATTAACCAAAGTGATATTGCGATAAGTTAGCTGGGTTTGCTACTGTTGATGGCTGTAAATTCATTAGCTCGTCAAAAAATATTTGAAACAAACTTAACAATTAAAAAAAGGATTTATTATGCGTAGTGCAACTTATGAGCATTTTGGCAAACCAACTGAAGTGCTAAGCCTAGGCGACCGCCCTATTCCTGAGCCGAAAGCCAATGAGGTGCGCGTCAAAACCATTCTCGCCTCTATTCATAATCATGACCTACTTACCATTCGCGGTCAGTATGGCTTTAAGCCTGAGATGCCGGCTATTGGCGGTAGCGAAGCATTAGGTGTTATCGATGCGGTTGGTAGTGAGGTCAAAGACCTAAAAGTCGGGCAACGCGTAGCGGCTGCCAGTGTACAAGCAACGTGGGCAGAATACTTTGTCGCCGCCGCTGATATGGTTTTTCCTATTCCTGATAGCTTAGAAGATGAAATGGCTGCGCAGCTGATTGCCATGCCGCTAAGTGCCTTGATGCTGCTGGAGTTTTTAGAAGTGGAAAGCGGTCAATGGATTATTCATAATGCCGCCAATGGTGCGGTCGGTAAATCGCTTGCGATGTTAGCGGCAGCACGCGGTGTAAAAACCATTAACCTCGTACGCAGTGCAGATGCGATAAAAGAATTAGCCGCTCTCGGTATTAAAAATAATATCAACAGCTCAGATAAAGACTGGAAAGAGCAAGTCCGTCAAATCATCGGTGATGATAGCATCAGCGCGGCGGTCGACTCTGTCGGCGGTGAAAATAGTGGTGATTTATTATCGCTACTGGGTCATGGTGGCACATTCGCCGCGTTTGGGGCGATGTCAGGTAAGCCTATGGTCATTAATCCGACCCATATGATTTTCAAGCAAGCCATTATGAAAGGCTTTTGGGGCAGCAAGCTTAGCCAAGAGATGAGTGTGAAGAATAAGCAGCGTTTGGTGAATGAGCTGATTGATAGAGCAGTTGATGGACAATTAAAACTGCCTGTAGAGGCGGTGTTTGATTTGGCTGATATCGTGAAAGCAGTCGATGGCAAATTACAGTCAGGCAAAAAAGGTAAGGTACTGTTAAAGCCTTAAACTATTCGTTTTAAACTCAGTCATATAAAAGAGCTATCAAAAAAGCAATGAAAAAGGATTAACATAATGTCTAATAATAAAACCTTTAAAGCCTTGGTCGTTGAAGAAACCAGCAACGGTGAATTTAAAAAAAGCATTCAACAGCGTCACGTCAGTGACTTACCTGAGAACGACCTATTAATCAAAGTGCATTATTCATCGTTAAACTTCAAAGATGCTATGTCGGCATCAGGCAATAAAAGAATCACCAAACAATATCCACATACCCCCGGTATTGATGCAGCAGGCGTTGTGGTCAGCGACAAATCTGGCACGTTTACAGCAGGCCAAGAAGTCGTAGTCTTTGGCTATGACTTGGGCATGGATACCGATGGCGGCTTAAGTCAGATAATATCTATCCCTGCCAATTGGGCGGTCGAATGTCCAGCTTCTTTAACACTAAAAGAAGCGATGATATATGGTACGGGCGGTCTCACCGCAGCATTAAGTGTGCAAAAGTTAGAAAAAATTGGTGCAAAACCAAGCGATGGACCAGTCGCGGTCACGGGTGCAACGGGCGGCGTCGGTAGTATCAGCATTGCTATCTTAAAGCAGCTGGGCTATGAAGTGATTGCCTTCTCAGGTAAACCTGAGCAAAGCGACTATCTAAAAGAGCTTGGCGCAAGCGAAGTTCGTCACCGCGATACCATCAATGAAATCGGCAATAAACCAGTCGGTCGTGAGCTGTGGGCAAACGCCATTGACACCATCGGCGGCGATTATTTAGCAAACTTGCTTAAACAAACCAAAGCTGGCGGCGCAGTGACCAGTTGTGGCTTAGCTGGCGGCGCTGAATTTTCGATGTCGGTCATGCCTTTTATCACCAGAGCAGTTTCTTTATTGGGTATCGATTCGGTATATATACCACTGGCTGATAAAGAAGCTATCTGGGAGCGCGTTTCAACCGATATGAAACTGCCTAATCTAGAGAGTTATGCCGAAGAAATCACCCTAGAGCAAACGCCTGAATACTTAGACCGCTTTATGGCGAGTAAAACGGTTGGGCGTTATGTCGTGAATGTGCGGGGTTAACCTTTAATCAATTTGCTTTAAAAGGATTTTTATTTAGCAGATATCTTAAAAGCGGTTGATGTGAAAATGCAGGCTGAGAAGAAAGGTAAGGTGTTGTTGAAGCCTTAGTCTGTTATAAGCTATTGAAAATTAAGCTTAACGGCAGTGTAGATAACACTGTCGTTATTTGTTAAATAATCAGTTTGCGATTACAAATTAGTCAAAATAATAATGTATCAAAAACCAACAAGCTAACTCACATCTGCTGGACCAAAAAAATAATCATATACTACTCTATTTAGAATTAATTTATTTATACTTAAAACTTCAACTTTCTTATCCTCTATAGGTTTTCCAAAAATCGCAATGTTCGGAATTTTACCTGAGATTTCAATCTTCTTAAACTCATCTATCTTATTATCTAAACTCTGATATACAGAAGGGAACGGAAGTCTTCCTAACCTAGCCTGCGTAAAAAAAGATGGAAATATTATGCCATCAAAACCTTTTTTATAAGCTTCCAAACTTAGCATTCTTAAAATTTCATAGGAATGTTTACTAGCATAAGACAGCATCATAATAGTAATATTCAAACTCTCAAACTCAGTAGTATTTTCCGGAATTTCTACACTTAAATCTAACATTTTCAAGTTTACAGACGGACTAATTGTGGCGACGTATAGCTCATCAGTTACACTTACCCTGCACTCATGAATACAAACCTCTAAATCCTGTGAAGCATAAAACACTTTAAAGTCTTTTGAGTCCAGCCTACCTTCACCCGGATAAGGCGAGCTATCATACTGTTCTATATCATTTGGTTTGCTTGGGTTAACTCTCAACCTATAGATTTTCTTTGATCTATTAAGCTCAAAAGTAGGGAATTCATTAATTATTTTATGTATTACATTCATTCTCTTATTGATATCTTGGATATCTTCTAAATGTGTGATTTGACCAAGCATCCATAATCTAGGCCCATAATGGAAAAAACCTATTCCAAGATTTTTTTCAAAAAGCTTTATATCTTTGTCAACGTCATAAGTACAAAGAATATCTGTTTCCTGATATTCATTAAATTGGATACGAGGCGCACATCCATAATCAGACTTTATACTACTTCCCATAACAAAAAACTGGTGAGCTATATCTTTTAAAAGACTTTTTGTTAGCTTGTAGCCATCGCTTTGGTCACAGTGATTACATTTAGATTCGTGTTTTATGCCAAGCTTCTGTGCTGAAATCCGTAAGCCGTGATTAGAAAAACAGCTCGAACATAAAATGTAAGATTCGTTCACTTTTATATCCAAAAAATTAATTGTTATTTGTAGATTCTACCTTAAATGTACTTCGAGAAATTTAAATTAATCAGACCAATTAACCAAAAAAAACACCCAACCAAGTTGAGTGTTTTTTTATTTCAGCTAAAGACTAAATAAGGTAAAAACCTATTCCCACTCAATAGTAGCCGGCGGCTTGCTCGATACATCATAAGTCACGCGTGATACCTCAGCGATTTCATTCATGATGCGATTCGATACCGTCTCAATCAAGTCATACGGCAGATGGGCAAAACGCGCGGTCATAAAGTCGACGGTTTCAACGGCACGTAACGCAATCACCCACGCATAACGGCGACCATCACCGACCACGCCGACCGACTTAATCGGTTGGAATACCGCAAATGCTTGCGCGGTCTTCTCATACCAGCCTGATTTCTCTAACTCTTCCATAAAGATGGCATCAGCAGAACGCAGAATATCAGCAAATTCTTTGGTCACTTCGCCCAAGATACGCACGCCCAAACCCGGTCCTGGGAACGGATGACGGCTAATCATCTTCGCCGGTAGACCAAGGGTAATACCCAATTTACGCACTTCATCTTTAAACAAATCACGTAACGGCTCAACCAATTCAAACGCCAAATCATCCGGCAAACCGCCGACATTATGATGGCTCTTAATCACATGGGCTTTACCTTGATGCGACTTGGCTGATTCGATAACGTCAGGATAAATTGTTCCTTGTGCCAAGAACTCAATCACTTTGCCATCGCTTTGCTCACTGACTTCACGAGCACTATTAGCGAATACATCGATAAAGGTTTTACCGATGATTTTGCGCTTGGCTTCAGGGTCAGACTCGCCAGCCAATGCGGTTAAGAATAATTCTTCAGCATCGACACGGATGACCTTTACACCCATGTTTTCTGCGAAAATTTGCATCACTTGGTCGCCCTCATGCAGACGGAGCAAGCCAGTATCAACAAACACACAGGTTAATTGATCGCCAATGGCTTTATGCAACAATGCCGCGACGACTGAGCTGTCAACACCGCCAGATAAACCGAGCAATACTTGCTTATCACCAATTTGCTTTTTCAGCTGTTTGATACGCATATCAATGATGTTATCAGGCGTCCAGCTACCAGCACAGCCACAGATATCATGGACAAAACGACCAAGCAACGCAGAACCTTGCGCGGTATGTGTGACTTCAGGATGGAACTGGAGACCATAATAGTGGCGCGAATCGTCTGCCATGATAGCAATCGGACAGCTTGGTGTACTGGCCACAATGTCAAAACCTTGTGGCGCATCGACCACTTTATCGCCATGACTCATCCATACATTTAGCTTAGCTGCGGCGTCTTCGATACCATCAGTCAGCGTTGATTTGCCATCGATATTGATGGTTGCGGCGCCAAACTCATGGATATCACTGGCGTGAACTTTACCACCGAAGCGATCTGCCATCGCTTGCATACCGTAGCAGATACCAAGTACAGGTACGCCTAAGTCGAATACAGCATCGTTAATGCGTGGGCTGTTTTCCGCATGGACGCTCTCAGGACCACCAGATAAGATGATGCCTTTTGCACCAAAATCGGTGATACGCTGAGTATCGATATCAAACGGGAACATCTCACAGAATACGCCTGAATCGCGTACACGGCGGGCGATAAGCTGGCTGTATTGTGAGCCAAAATCAAGGATTAAGATACGGTCTGCTTTTATTATAGGCATAGTAGGTATTGCAGGAGTGGCAGCGGCAGTGGTCATAAATCGATGTCCATCAAGAAAAAATTAGTGCCCTATTTTAACAAGTTTGCGCGCATTAATGGCTATTAGATGGTTAATTATCTATGATTTTTGCGAGTTATTAGTATTTATAGGTAATTATTGATAGTTATTAGCGGATATTTAGGGTTATTTGAATATTAGGAAAATAAGCGTATAACTTAAGCAGCAAGCTCAACAATATATTTAACAGCTTCACAAGACTTTTTTTAACGCATGACTACGCAGTGATAAGAATAGTATTCCTGAAAGAGCATTGATAATTAACCACCAAACAAAAAGTCATGAATTTTTATTATACAAATGACGAGTCTATATGAAATTTTTGTTTATATTGTGCTATGCTCAGATTATCAGCACTTGGCTTTAACGCTGTAGAGTGTGCATGGTTTACCCAAGCTAACGATCTGTCGTTAAGCAGTGTTTAATTAAATTAGTCCTAATTATTTAGACCAGATCTAAATCCAAACTTAAATAACAGTGATAGTCGGTTCAAGATAATTTGGACACATGGAAGACGAGTAATATTACTACAGGATAGTAGACTGCGCGCCTGAACCTGTGTCCAATTTATATAGAGTTTGACTATATATAAAATTGACAGGTATGTCCCTATGAGCAACATCACATCTCTTTTCCGTAAAAAAGCTATCTCTACTAATACTGATAATATTTCTTTAGATACGGCTTCAAAAGATAACGACCCCACCAATACACCTGCTAATACATCCGCCAACACTCCTATTGAGCAGACGCGCTGGAATGGTTGGGGCAATATCAATATTAATAAAAAAGTTTCGCCACATGGCGCAAAACTGATCAAATCACACATCGGTAAAACCAAAAAACTAAACTCTGTCAGTTTGGCGCAGGTACTCAAAACCGTACCAAAATCGCGCTTGCCTGCTGCCCTGACTAAGCTGGATACGGTATCTATCGATAACGAAGTCAGACTCAGACACGCCCGTGGTCAAAGCTTTCCAGACTGGATAGCCATGCATGGTGGCGACTTTGAGGTCTTTCCTGATGGCGTCGCTTTTCCTGAATCGACCACTGATGTCGAAACCTTATTAAAGCTAGCGAGCGAGCACGACCTTATCGTCATTCCTTTTGGCGGCGGCACTTCAGTAGCGGGCCATATCAATCCACAAAAAGGTTCACGCCCCGTATTGACCATTGCCATGAGCAAGATGGATCAACTTATTGATTTAGATAACGAAAGCCAAATTGCTACTTTTGGCGCAGGCACACAAGGGCCAGCAGTCGAAGCACAACTGGACGCACACGGCTATCGTTTGGGACATTATCCACAGTCTTGGGAGCTATCGACACTTGGTGGCTGGATTGCAGCGCGCTCTAGTGGTCAGCAGTCTTTAGGCTACGGGCGTATCGAGCAGATGTTTGCTGGCGGTACGTTGGTGACGCCGCAAGGGGTACTCAATATTGCTGATATTCCAGCGTCAGCGGCAGGGCCTGATCTGCGCGAGATGATGATGGGCACTGAAGGTCGCGCTGGTATTTTTACCGAAGTGAAAATGCGTGTGCAGTCGCAACCAGAAGAAGAGCTGTTTAAAGTCGCCTTTTTACCCAACTGGGAAGCGGGTAAAGAAGTGCTAAGACAAGCCGTGCAAAAAAATATTCGCTTATCTATGCTGCGCTTGAGTAATGCTGTCGAGACTGACGCGCATCTACATTTGGGTACGACGCCGAGCCAGTTTATGGCCATCAGCACTTATCTAAAAGCGCGCGGACTCAGCTCAGAAAAAGTCATGCTCACTTATGGCGTATCAGGGGATAAAGCGCAGAATAAACTGGCGCTGACGCAGTTTAATAAGCTATTAAAGCAGCAGAATAGTGTCACTGGTAAAATAACCGATATCATGGGTAGTGTGTGGGCACATGGACGCTTTAAATTCCCTTATTTGCGCGGCACTTTGTGGGAAAAAGGCATCATGGTCGATACCTTTGAGACCGCAACCAACTGGAATCATATCGACGAGCAGATGCAGCAGATGCAAGAAGCCGTTCGGACTTCCTTGGCAGATGAAGGCGAAGAAGTAATGGCCTTTACCCATATCTCTCACGTCTATAAGCAAGGTGCTAGCCTCTATACCACTTACTTCTTTAGAGCGGCTAAAGATCATGCCAGCACCTTAAGCCGCTGGCAGAAAATCAAACATGCCGCCAGTTTAAGTCTGGCCAATGGTACAGCGACGATATCGCATCAGCATGGTGTTGGTCGCGATCATGCCCCGTACCTTGCTGCCGAAAAAGGTAAGCTCGGTATTCAAGTAACCCATGATATGCTCAAAAGCTTGGACCCTGAGCAGCGCATGAATCCGGGTGTTTTAATTAAAGAGTAAAAGGCAGCGGTCGCCTGACTGGGTGGCTTAAACACATTGAGTCACTGATTAACCTGAGTGTCATTTGAGATGAGTCGTTTATGAACCAAGCCAATCAACATCAGCAACGCACGCAAGCATTAGCGCCACTATCTCGCGCTGAGCCATGGGATATGCTCATCATTGGTGGCGGGATTACTGGCGCTGGGATTGCTCGTGAAGCAGCAAGGCGCGGTTTAGCGGTGTTACTGATTGAGCAAAAAGACTTTGCTTGGGGCACGTCCAGCCGCTCTAGCAAAATGGTACATGGCGGGCTGCGCTACATTGCCTCAGGTGATTATAAAACCACTTTGCTGAGCGTGCGTGAGCGCGAGCGGATGCTCAGAGAAGCAAGTGGTCTCGTCAACGAGATGCATTATGTTATGCCGCATTATAAAGGCAAGTTTCCACCGCCATGGATATTCAATACCTTGCTACGTGTCTACGATGGGCTCGCGGGCAAGCGCTACTCTAAATACTTTAAAAAAGACGCTTTTTTACAGCTTAATCCGCATATCAAACAAGATAAGTTTTTAGGTGCCAGTCAGTTTAGTGATGCAGTGACCGATGACTCACGCCTTGTGATGCGGGTACTTGATGAAGCCATCCATGATGGTGCACAGGCGATTAATTACCTTAAAGCTGAGTCATTAATTACTAATGAGCAAGGCTTGGTGGTTGGCGCTACTCTATTAGATACTTCTGCTGAAGATAGCAATCATACTTACGATATTCATGCCAAAGTGGTGGTTAGTGCCACGGGGGCTTGGGCTGATACCTTACGTATGCAAGCAAGCAAACAAACAGAAAAAAGCTTTCATAAGCAAATTCGCCCGTCGCGTGGCAGCCATCTGGTGGTCAGTCAAGAGCGCCTACCAATCAAGCAAGCCTATACCTTTTTGCATCCTGTCGATAAAAGAGCCGTCTTTGTCTTTCCGTGGGAAAACCGTACTGTCCTTGGAACAACCGATTTGGATCATCCGCCATTAGACGATAACGAAGTCGGTATCACTAATGAAGAGGTGGATTACCTATTGGCGGCGACCAATAATCTCTTTGATAATGTAGACATTAGCCGAAAGGATGTCATCAGCTCATGGGCAGGCGTGCGTCCACTGATTTCTGATGGCGGTGATGGTGAGCGCGTCAGCCCGAGTAAAGAAAAACGCGACCATAGCATCTGGTTGGATAATAATTTGGTCACCGTCAGCGGTGGCAAGCTGACTACCTTTCGCCTAATCGCCCTTGATGTATTAAAGGTTTGTCAAAAGGTGCTCGAACTTGATGAGTCGGCTACTCAAAATAATGTCTCATATAGCAGCCAAGTCTTTAGTAATCAACCGCCAACCAATCCCAAGTTTTCAACCCTAACACCACTATTGCAACAACGCTTGCTAGGGTTTTACGGTCTACAGCTTGATGCCTTATTAGAGTTAGCACATGATAATGACTTGGCTTATGTGACCGATAGCAATACCATTTGGGCGGAGATTCGCTTTGCCGCCCATTATGAACAGGTTATCCATTTGGACGATTTATTATTACGCCGTACGCGCTTAGGCTTGATACTGCCACATGGCGCGATGACCCCGCTGATTAGTGCAAGACTGAAGCAAATATGTCAGCAGGAGCTTGGCTGGGATCAGCAAAAATGGCAGCAAGAAGTTGAACGCTATACCCAATTATGGCAACGCTATTATCATCTGCCTGCGGCTTAGCGCTTTTTTATATTGTATTAATAGTAAATGCTACTGGTATAAGTTTTCCTTGCTTGCTGTGCCTACGCAGACAGAGGCTGCGGAAAACTTACCTCAGTAGCACACTATAATCATCGTATTTTTATTGAGCTATATATCTATTTCTACATAGTAAAGGACTACTATGACCCATAACCTTGATGCCCCTATTTATTTCTTAGCTATCGACAATGGCACCCAAAGTGTCAGAGCGCTTATCTTCGATCAATTCGGTAGCGAGATTGCCAAAGCCCGCGTCATTATCGAGCCGTATTTTTCAACGCAGCCAAATTTTGCAGAGCAACATGCCGATTATTATTGGCAAAAATTAAGCGAAGCCTGTCAGCAATTGTGGCAAAACTGCGATATTACGCCCGAGCAAATTGCCGGCGTCAGTCTCGCCACCCAGCGCTATACCATGATATGTTTGGACAAGGATAAACAACCGCTACGCCCAGCTATCGTCTGGATGGATTTGCGTCGCGGCGAAACCAATGACATAGGCTTCTTAAATCCGCTAACCAAAATCATCGGCATGGGTGAGCTGGTACAAGAAGCGCAGCAAAAAGCCCGCTGTAATTGGCTCGCGCAAAACGAGCCTGAGGTTTGGGCAAAGACGGCGCATTATGTCAATCTCTCCGCCTATCTCACATACCAACTCACCGGCGAACTCGCCGATTCGACAGGCCATTCGGTTGGCTATTTGCCTTATGACTATAAAGCGCAAACGTGGATGAAACCGAAAGATTTAAAATGGCGCTTATTTAGCTGCCGACCTGAGCAAATGCCTAAGATTGTTCCGCCAGGTCAGCCACTTGGTCATATTATTGCCAAAGCGGCTAAAGCAACGGGGATATTAGAAGGTACACCGATGATTGCTGCCGCTAGTGATAAAGCTTGCGAAGCTTTGGGTTCAGCAGGCCTCGCAGCAGATACTGCCTGTTTAAGTTTTGGCACTACTGCGACGATCAATACGACCTCGAGCAATTATGTCGAGATACTTAAACATATGCCCGCCTACACCGCTGCTGCGCCGAACTACTATAATCACGAATATATGATTTATCGTGGCTTTTGGATGGTCAGCTGGTTTAAAGAACAATTTGCTCAATATGAAGAACACCTAGCAAAGACGCAAGGCATTGATACCGAAAAACTCCTCGATCAAGCGGTAAAAGACATTCCGGCAGGCTGTATGGGATTAATGATGCAGCCGTATTGGTCGCCCGGTGTCCGTCATCCAGGGCTTGAAGGCAAAGGCGCACTCATTGGTTTTGGCGATGTACATACGCGAGCGCATGTTTATCGCGCCATTTTGGAGGGGCTCGCATACGAGCTAAAACTAGGCTTCGATACCATTGAAAAACGCACAGGCAAAAACATCAAACACCTACGCGTCTCAGGTGGCGGCTCTCAAAGTGACTCAGCGATGCAGCTTACCGCCGATATCTTCGGCATGCCCGCTTATCGACCTCATACTTATGAAGCCTCGGGACTAGGCGCTGCCATTAACTGTGCGGTGGGACTTGGCATTTATCCTGATCACGCGACTGCAAGCGAGGCGATGACCCATTTGGGCGATGAATTTGTGCCCATTGACGCCAATGTCCAGCTCTATAAACGCCTTTATAATGAAGTTTATCTCAAAATGTATGAGCGCTTAAAACCTTTATATCAAAGCATTCAGGATATTACCGGTTATCCTGCTAAATGACATTACTGTTTAAAACATCGCCATTTAAGGCTTTATGCATGCGATTTAAGCCCTCTAACAGCAGCACTTTAGGGCACGCTACATTAAGGCGCATTTTAAGATGACCCTCCTTGCCGTATTTGTTACCCGCATTAAGCTCAACCTTAGCGTCTCTCAGAGTGTCATAAAGCACTTGATCCTCTTGCGCATACGCCGAGCAATCCAGCCATATCAAATACGAGGCTTCTGGGCGCATGACCTTAACTTTGGACAGATTTTCTTCTAAAAACTGCAGGGTTAAGTCGATATTGGCTTCAATATAATTAAGCGCCTGCGCTAACCATTCACCACCTTCTTCATAAGCATTACGCATCACCTCATAAGCAAATAAGTTAAGCTCATACTCATCATTTAAACGCTGCTGCTGACTGATTTTTCTGAGCAACGCCTCATCTTTAGCAAAGATCATCGAGCCTTTGATACCAGCCACGTTAAAGGTTTTGGTCATCGAGGTTAGGCTGACGACTTTATGCTCATAGCCTTCTATTTCTGCTAGTTTTAAAAAAGGCGTAAAAGTGTAATCGCTTAAGGTTAAATCTTGATGAATCTCATCACTGACAATCGCCACATCATATTTTTTGCAAAGCGCAAGCAGCGCTTGAAGCTCATCGGTCGTCCACACGCGCCCGCCCGGATTGTGCGGGTTACACAATAAATAAAGCTTAACCTTATTCTCGACAATCTTAGCTTCGATATCAGCCAAATCTAAATAATACTTACCATCGACTTCCTTTAATGCAGAAGTCACAAGCGTGCGACCGTTTTGCTCAACCTTGGTCATAAAAGGCGTATAAATAGGATCACTAACTAGTACCGCATCGCCTATTTCGGTAAAAACGTTCATCATCAGTGCTAAGCTTGGCACAACGCCCAGCGAAAAAAGGATATCCTGCTTATCCAGCCACAAGTCATAACGACTGCCATGCCAGTCGATAATCGCTTGATACAACGGCTCGGTCGGCACGGTGTAACCCAATATGCCATGCTGCGCCACTTGCTGAATCGCCTTTAAAATAGGTTCGGCGGTCTTAAAATCCATATCCGCGACCCATAGCGGAATCGTCTCATCGCTATAGTGCCATTTGACTGACCCTGTATCACGTCTCTCGATTACTTCATCAAAGTTGTACAGCATTGTATTCTCCTAAGTTAGAAAAAATAATAGCTTAGGGTACAACACGAATGGCGTCATCGCCAATCGCTTTATGAGGTTTGCATAGACGTACTCTGAGATTAAGGCTAGAAGATTGATGCTGTGAAACACTAGAAATGTGGTCTAGGCATTTGATTATATCTAAGTAAATAGCCAATCCTGCGATCCGCTATTACTGTTTAACCTATAGATTATTTAGCGTACGAAATTAAAGAGGCGTTATTAATCTAACAGTCATAACCTCTATCATTAATAACAATATCAACTCCAAAAAAAGCAGAAAATTCGTCTGTATATTTATCTAATTGATTAACATCTATTACTTGATAAATACGAATACTACTTTTAAATCCCTCTATTTTAATCTGCATCCAACAACCACCCCAACCTTTTGCTGGATGTAAGTTATCAATCTGAATACTTTCAATTTTATTAGGTAATATCAAACAAAAATTATCACCCTTAAAGCCTATTACTTCATTTACATTATCAACCCAAACAATATTATCTTCATCATACTTGAGTAATGCCGTAACAAAGCTTGGTACAGGTTTTATACAGTAATCATAATAGTGATGATATTGCTCAATTTTAAGCCCATAGCTCATATAGTGAATTTTGCTAACAGTGCCTTGATGCTGATAATTACTATCTAGTAAAATAGGATAAGCATAATCTCTCTTATTATAAATATCTAAGCGAGTACACCTATCAGGTATCGAATAATTAAGAACGTAAAAGATATCTTTTATGCACAAATTGAAAGAGTCTTCATCCATAACCGTATTATCGGTATTTTTTTGCGCGTACGTCTTATATTTAGAGAGCATTCCTGCTAGCTTTGAGTAAGTGTCTGTATGTCTTAACCCCCCTCTAATATCGACTATATAATGCTGGATTGGCGACGCTAATGAAGTAGAGTTCCATAAAACCTTTGCATGATTAAATTTGATGTGACCTACTATAATAGGTAGATCAAAATGATAAAATTGCACACCATTGATATCTGTTTCTAGATGTCCTAAATTAAGCGCTAATAGTTCTGAATACGTAGTATTCCATGATATGCAATATGAAGAGTTTTTATCTACAGTGAAGAAATATAGAATATCTGGAGAGATATAAGGTGAAAGCTCTTCAAAGTCTGGTTGCCAACTTTTTGAAATTTTTAAAAAACACTTAGACCATATCGCTATTATTTTTTGCTTCCACATAAATTAGACCTTATATTTCACTTCCCCACAAACTCAGCTTCCCGTCTCTCAACCATCGCCATCGCACCCTCTTTCGCATCTTCTGAATGAAATAGCGGTGGCAGATAGGTATGAATGTTAGCCAATGCCGCGCTCGCGCCATTACGGCTGGCATCTTGCGCTGATGATAGTAACGCTTGTACGCCAAGCGGTGCGGCTTGGCAAATCTCTTTTGCGATAGACATCGCTCGTTCATACTCTTTGCCATTTGCTACGACTTCACTAACTAGATTAAGCTTATCAGCGGTTTGCGCGTCAAATGCTTTCCCAGTCAGCAAATACGGCATGGCTTTTTGCCAACCTGCAGCTTGTACGAAGCGTACCGTTGCGCCACCAAACGGCATGATACCGCGCTGGACTTCCATTTGCGCAAAGTTGCAGTTATCACTTGCGATAACGACATCACTATTGAGCATAAGCTCAATACCAGCGGTAAAGCACGTGCCTTGTACTGCGACGACGACTGGCTTACTGCGTAATTTGCCACCGATTCCCCACGGATCAATCTCGTTATCATTAAACTCAAACGCGCCTTTATCCCACTTATCCTGTAGCTCCATCAAATCAAGCCCTGCGGTAAAATGCTCCCCATGGGCGAATATCAGCGCACAGCGAAGATTGGCATCATTTTCGTATTGAGTGAGTGCCTCAGAGAGTTGCTTAATCATATGGCTGTCAAAGGCATTGCGTTTATCTGCACGATTGAGCCCGATCAAGCAGATGTAATCTTGGATGTCATAGGTAATGCGAGTGTCATTGCCAATGTCATTTACAGCATCATTGCTATTGTGTCTTTCCATAGTCATGATCTTATCCTTTTTAAAGCATTCATTTATAAAGTAAAAATTATACTAAATTGATATTAGTACAGCTAATAAACCTTCCTTTCAATATAGACATACGTCCGGTGCAACGCAAGCACCATATCAGCGGCAATATCGATATCAGTTGACCTCATTTACGATAAGTGCAACTATTATCCAACTCAAGACATGACTCAGAGCATTTTATGGAATTTTGGCACGGTTTTTTGCTTATCACCAGCGTCCATCTACTCGCTGCCGCCTCTCCGGGCCCTGATTTTGTATTGGTGTCGCAGCAAACCCTAGCAAAAGGGCGACGCACAGGTTTGATTTGTAGCCTTGGTATTACCTTGGGTCTTGCGATACATATCACTTATTCTGTGCTAGGACTGGCAACGGTGATTGCCCATTCGCAGCCATTATTGACCGCTATTAAATGGTTGGGTGGCAGTTATCTTATTTATCTAGGATGGCAAGGTATTCAAGCCAAACCTAAAAAGTCAGCAGATTTGGCGCATTCAATAGCACCAACAGATTCAGGCGCTCACGTTTCGCAAGATACACTTGCCAAGCAAACAACACTTGGCACTCACACAGCGCTTTCTGATAAAGCAATTTCTAATAAGAAACCGCCTACCGATACAGAATCGACCGCTTCCATTCTGCGCCGTGGCTTTTTTTGTAATGTGTTTAACCCAAAAGCGCCAGTATATTTCGTCGCGATATTTACCCTTGTCCTATCACCCGATATACCGCTTTGGCAACTGGCTATTTATGGCGTATGGATGATGGTCTTGCAGATGGCATGGTTTAGTACCGTGGTGATGTTACTGTCTATTCCTGCTATCCATCGTCGCTTTCAGCGTTTTGAGCATTGGATCGACCGCATATTGGGTACAGCGATGATAGTACTGGGATTAAATCTTATTTTACGTAGTCGATAAGGCGCTAGTGACTCGTGAAATCTGCTAAAATGGTGCATTATATTCAAACATCAAAGCCCGATACTATGACCAGTAAGCCTATAAACCATCGCCCGACCGCCAACAACCACAGAAACAGATCGCCTGAAACTGCCAAAAAATTAGGGCAGCTACACCCGCGCAATCCGCACCAAGGTCGCTATGACTTTGAAGTATTGACCCGTGCCTTACCTGAGCTTGCTAATCATACCATTACCAACCCCAAAGGCGAGTCGACGATTAATTTCTCGGACAGTGCAGCCGTTCGCGTCCTTAATCAGGCGTTACTGGCTCATTATTACGGTGTTAAATTTTGGGATATTCCTGAAGGTTATCTCTGCCCACCGATCCCTGGTCGTGCCGACTACATCCATTATATTGCCGATTTGCTTGCGCAAACGACACACGTGAATAAAGACAATACACCGCCAACAGGTAAAGAGATTCACGCCCTCGATATTGGCACCGGTGCCAGCGCGATTTATCCTATTGTTGGTAGCCAAAGCTATGGCTGGCGCTTTACGGCTTCAGACATTGACCCTATTTCAGTCAATACCGCCGCGCTTATTTGTGAGGCTAATCCCAAGCTAAAAAGCGCGGTTAAAGTCAAACTACAGACTGAGCCTAAATTTATCTTTAAAAATATCATAGGGCGCCAAGACTACTTTGATGTGGTGGTCTGTAATCCGCCGTTTCATGCGTCATTAGAGGAAGCGATGGAGGCCAATAGTCGTAAGCAGCATAATTTGCAACGACATCGTGGTAAGAATGAGAATGAACAAATCAGCCGTAGCTCAACTAAGTCAGGCAATGCCGCGCAAAACCTAAACTTTGGTGGTCAGCATAAAGAGTTGTGGTCTGAGGGTGGTGAGATTGCCTTCTTAACCAAGATGGCAAAAGAGAGTCAAGATTTTGCTGAGCATGTTGGCTGGTTCACAAGTTTAGTGTCAAAGTCTGAAAATGTAAAACCGTTGCAATTACTATTAAAACAACTTGGCGTCGCCCAAATGCGTATCATCGAGATGAGCCAAGGTCAAAAAAGCACGCGTATATTGGCATGGCGTTTTGATACTGACGAAGCATAAACAATAACTAATATAGAACAGTTATAGTTTCACGTGAAACAAAAAAAATACCGCTTTGATAAACGAAGCGGTTTTTTTTATAGAGTAAAAGATAGAAGTTAATAAACTAGCTGAAAAACATTACTTTTAAGCCAATAATTATAAGAACCAGCCCACCAAGCGCTTCCGCCTTATCCTCAAGATGCGTACCTGATTTTTTACCCAAGTAAATACCAAAGACGCTAAAAACAGCAGTGATAATAGCGATGATTAAGCAAGCTAACCATGCATTAAGCGTCAGTAAGTTTAAAGTAAAGCCTGCCGCCATCGCGTCAATACTGGTAGCGATAGCCAATGTAAACATCGTGCGATGATTGATGTTTTTCTTTAGACTGTCATTTACAGAAACTGTCTGATTATTTATATGCAACGCTTTATCTACAGCCTCTTCCCCATCTCCTAAAAACACTTCATAAAGCATTTTACCGCCAAGCACAATAAGGATACCACCACCAATCCACGGTGCAGCAGTCGCTAACCAGCCTAATAATACTGCACCCAATAAATAACCTATCAGTGGCATCACCCCCTGCGCAATACCGAAATATAAACCCGCATAAATCGCCAAACGCAGCAAATAATGCTTATCCTGTTTTTGCGACTTAGCGCCAAGCCCAATTGCGACGGCAAACGCATCCATCGCAAGCGCAATGGCAAGTAATATGACTTCAATCATTTTATTTTTCGCTTATTATTCTAAGTTTCACGTGAAACAAATCTAATGTTAAAAAAATACCACCTTGGATGCCAAAGCGGTATTTTTATTAACTAATAGTCATTAAGCAACTTTTTATAGCCAATTTAGATATCTAAATTAGATACTGTTAATGCATTCTCTTCGATGAAAATACGACGTGGCTCGACATGATCGCCCATTAGGCAGGTAAACATATGGTCAGCGGCAATCGCATCTTCAATCGTCACGCGTAACATACGACGGTTTTCAGGATCCATCGTGGTATCCCACAGCTGATCAGCGTTCATCTCACCCAGACCTTTATAGCGCTGAATCGCCAGACCACGACGTGCATCAAGCATCATTTGCTGCCATAGATAATCAAAGTCGCGTACTGGGATGTCTTTGGTCGTACCTACAGTTGCTTCACGGCGGATAAACGCATCTTCTGCAAGTAATGTATTCCATTCAGCTGATAAGCGCAGCAGCTTAGTATACTCACCTGAATTAATAAAGCTGGCATCTAGCAAATAATGATGCGCCAGTTGATGCACATAAACGGTAATACGTGGCAACCATTGGGCTTTAGCAGACTGTGCTTCACCGTCATTATCTAACGCAGCACCCGCTTCAGGCTCAATGACAGGTCTCATACCCAATAAATCGGCCGCAGCGGCATCCATATTTTTTGGTTGCGGCGCATGGATATTGACCAATTCAATCTCAGGATTTAAATCACTACCGAAGTGCTCAAGCTGCGTTTGTAATGATGCTTTCCACGCTTCCATTGCTGATTTATCATAGGTCATATCAGTGCTGAGCTTTGGCGTATGTGTCAGCGCATCCAATAACACCGCTGGATAACGAATCTGCAAACGCGCTTTTATAAGCTGGGTTTGGTTATAGTCATTTAACAACGTCTCAAGCGCTTGACCAGTAATGGCAGGCGCATCGGCACTGATATGTAGCCTAGTATTATCAATCGTTGATGATAATAAATACGCTTTTAGGGCTTCATCGTCTTTTAGATACAACTCTTGACGACCTTTTTTCACCTTATAAAGTGGTGGCTGAGCGATATAAATATAACCACGCTCAATCAATTCCGGCGTTTGACGGAAGAAGAAGGTTAACAGCAACGTACGAATGTGCGAGCCATCAACGTCCGCATCGGTCATGATGATAATTTTATGATAACGTACTTTGTCAGGATTATATTCATCCGGACCAATGCCGCAACCTAGCGCCGTAATCAAGTTACCCACTTCAGCAGAAGACAGCATTTTGTCAAAACGAGCACGCTCAACGTTAAGAATTTTACCTTTTAACGGCAAAATTGCTTGGGTCTTACGGCTACGACCTTGTTTTGCTGAACCACCTGCAGAGTCACCTTCCACAATATAAAGCTCTGACAATGCGGGATCTTTTTCTTGGCAATCCGCCAATTTACCCGGTAAACCTGCGATATCTAACGTGGTCTTGCGGCGCGTCATCTCGCGGGCTTTACGCGCCGCATCACGGGCACGGGCAGCATCAATAATCTTACTAGCGATTGCTTTACCAGTACTTGGATTTTCTAACAGATAATCGTTAAACTTATCATGCATTGCTGATTCAACAGCAGATTTTACTTCGCTTGAAACCAGCTTATCTTTGGTCTGGCTTGAGAACTTAGGATCTGGCACTTTCACAGAAACAATCGCCGTCAAACCTTCACGCGCATCATCACCAGTCGCGACCACTTTTTCTTTTTTAAATAAGTTTTCGCGGTCCATATAACTGTTTAAAACGCGTGTCAGCGCCGAACGGAAGCCTGATAAATGCGTACCACCATCGCGCTGCGGGATGTTATTGGTAAAGCACAATACTTTTTCGTTATAAGTATCTGTCCACTGTAGCGCCACTTCGACACTAATGCCGTCATCTTGCTCACTGACAAAATGAAAGACATCATTGATGCCGTCTTTACCGGCATTAATATAGCTGACGAATTCTGACAGACCGCCTTTATGTTCGAACTCATGACGCTTATCGATACGCTCATCGGTCAAAACAATACGCACACCCGAGTTTAAGAAAGACAGCTCACGTAGACGTTTAGCTAAAATATCATATTCAAAAATAGTGCCGGTAAAGACATCATGACTTGGGTAAAAACGAATTTGCGTACCTGTCTGATCCGTCGCTTCCATCTGCTGGATATCGCCGTCTGGTACACCATCGGTATAAGTTTGATGATAATGATAGCCTTCACGCCAGATATTCATCTCAAGCTTTTTAGATAAGGCGTTAACAACAGAAACACCGACGCCATGTAGACCGCCTGATACCTTATAACTGTTGTCATCAAACTTACCACCGGCGTGCAGTACGGTCATAATAACCTGTGCTGCCGACACCCCTTCTTCTGGATGGATATCCACAGGGACACCGCGACCGTTATCCATCACACTGACAGACTCGTCTTCATGAATAATAATGTCAATTTGGTCACAATGACCGGCCAACGCCTCATCAATCGAATTATCCACCACCTCAAAGACCATATGGTGCAAGCCGGTACCATCGTCAGTATCACCGATATACATACCAGGACGTACGCGCACTGCTTCTAACCCGCGCAATACACGAATATCTTTGGAGCTATAATCAGAGGGTAATCCTTGAGGGACGGCAGCGGGTGCAATAGTATCTAGAGCATTGTCTGGCATCAGTTGCTCGTGGTCGGTAGGTAATGAATCACTCATGTGCATTCCTTAATCTAGCCATCGTCAGCTATTTGTCATCAGTTCACCACGGCGGCAATACTGAATGACGTTATCTTAGATTTAACGTTTAGGGTTAAAATATTTAGTTATAGTATTCGATAAAACGTTATCAGATATTGTTTAAAGGATTATAAAACAGGGTTAAAAAATCAGCTCTAAGCCTAACCTGTTTTTAGATCACCGTTTTTCATATCTGCTTCTATTCTATTTTACCTATCGTTAAAGATAAGTAAAATTAAGCATATATTTATCAAATACTTAGGTGCCCATAAGTGTTAAGAAAACCTTAAACAATACTGATGAAAATTTGTAAGATAACTTGCTGATAATAGGATAAAAATAAAGCTCTATTTTAGCATTTTTTCGCCGCTAAGTCACTGTTTACTGACAGTTTTATCGATATTGAGCAAGTATTTTGGGATGTGAATTATTTTGCTAAAAAGGTAAGCGCAATAATGATATTTCAGGAAAGATATTATAAAGATGTGCTAAGGATTAAGCGCAAACTAAGCTGATATTGGTCATTAAAAATAACTTTTTATAAATTGTTATTTATAAAAGTGTTAAACTCCCTTGTTTCACATGAAACATCTTAGGTTCTGACCAATATTGATGCACCAACGGTAAAATTTCATCGGTCAAACTGGTCATAAACACCTGACATGGCAGCTGCGCTAACGTCGACAATAAAATCTCTATCGCCCTATCATCTAGCTCTGCTGTAATATCATCGAGCAAAACCACTGGAGTGGCTCTTGATTTGGTATGGAGGTTGGGTGCGATATCACTATTACCGTCTTTTCCTATAGCAAATGTGGTCTTTCCGTCATTAAGCAATAACGGCAATTGTGATAAGCGTAGAGCGGTAATTAACAATTTCTTCTCACCGCGAGACAACACATTGGCTGCTTGTTCTCTTAAAGTTGGTAGTTTGGTATTGAGGTCTGTGTTTGCGGTTGAATTTGAATTAGCATCCTTTGCATCGTCACTTGTCGTTTCTGATACATCACTAGAGCGCCAATGCACATGAATATCAGCACGATGGCTACCGATACGGGTATAACCCAGTTGTAAATCTTGTTCTAAACGCTCGTTAAGCTGCACATCAAGCGCTACAATGGTGTCATAGCCGGCATTATAGCTCAAGCTTAGTTGCTCAGCGTATGTAGGTAATAATTGCGCGATACTCTCAGCAAAATAAGGCTGCCACTCTGTAAAGATACGCTCACGATAATGATGAATAAGCGCAGCATGATTACCAAGCCCTTTATCCCAGGATTTTAGCTCAGCAAGCTGTACCTGTGTTAGATGGCGGCTCTTTTTTAGTAAACTATTGCGCTGTTTTAGTAAACGTTGATAGGCTACCCACTGTGGGTGAAAACCTTGTTTCATGTGAAACACTAGCCAATCTAATAGCTGCCGGCGACTGGCACTACCCTGCTCTAACATATCCATCGTCGATGGATCTATCAGTAGTGTGGGTAGCTGCTCAGTTAAGATACTTTGGTTGTAAACCGTGGTTTGATTGAGTCGTAAAACCGTCGTTGCGTCGGCTTGTTTTTGGATAGCTAAGGTACTTCTATCATTGAGCATAGCATGCACCGTTGCATATTTTTGATGATGCTGAATATAGCGTTTAGGCTGATGATGGCGAAAACTTTTACCTCTTGAAAGCAAAAATATCGCTTCAAGCAAGGAGGTTTTACCACTGCCATTTGCACCGATAATAACGTTGCAAGCAGCAGATTGTAGATTTACTTGGGTTAGATTACGCAGATGTGAAATTTGTAGACGTTCAATCATAACAGTGACAGCCGCCTATATTACGCCCACTATTTATCAGGCAAAAGTCCATTAATTAATATTTATTATAATATAAAACTATATACGCATTGGCATAATGACATACTGGTGGAACTCATCGTTGAGCTGATTAACCAGAACTGAGGCATTTGATTGGCTCATATGCATCTGTAAATCACCTTGAATCACACTTAAGACATCTTGCAGATACGCAGCATTAAATGACAGCTCCATCGGCTCGCCTTGATACTTCGCTTGTATCATCTCAACTGCTTCATCTTGCTCTGCGTTATTGGCGCGTACTTCTACCATACCATCACTGGCAAAGTTGAATACCACGCCGCGAGATTTTTCATTACTTAAAATCGATACACGGCGCAGCACATCAGTCATTTTTTCTTGGTTAAACAACGCCAATTTATCCGTATTGCTTGGCATGACGCGGCGATAATCAGGGAATTTACCGTCAATAAGACGTGCGGTAAAGGTCACCATTAAGTTATCACTCACCTGCCCTGCACTATCCACATCACCAAACGGCAAGCTAACTTGCAAGAATTCACGACCAAAGCTTAGTGTGACTGCATTGTCTTTATCACCTAACATCTTGCCAAGCTCAGAGGCTAAGCGCTCAAGCTCAATTACGGCTTTACGTGGTAAAATTGCCTGCATATTTAAATCTGCGCTAACGTCAATAACGCTACGTGCTAACGCCAATCGGTGGCCGTCGGTTGCAACCGTCGTCAACTGCTGCTGTGAAACATCAAATAACATGCCAGTTAGATAATAGCGAACATCTTGGATAGCCATTGCAAATTGGGTTTTATGAATCAAGTCGGTTAAACGGCTACGACTAATGGTCAAAGGTGTGATATTTTCAGGATTACCAAGACTTGGATAGTCCTCGCTAGGTAATGTCCCTAAAGTAAAACGACTTTTGCCACTGGTCAACAGGCAACGCTCATTTTCTTGCGTGGTAAGATTAACTTGCGCTTGCGACGGCAGTGATTTACAAATATCTTTCAGTTTGGTCGCAGGTAACGTCGTTGTACCAGCTTCAATACAAGCACCGGCAGGCAATTTCAACGTCGATGTCAGCTCTACTTCTAAATCAGATGCGGTCAAAATCAGCGCTGATTCAGACAACTGAAGCTTAATATTACCCAGAATAACCATATTGTGGCGCTTATCAGCAGCCTTGGCGATCAAGTTAATAGCTTTTAGTAACGACTCTCGATTAATCGATAATTGCATGCTTAGTTACTCTTGTTTATTAGTTGCTCTTATTAAAAGGATTTTTTATATGTTTTTAAATTATATGTTTTTAAAATAATGGCTTAATAATACCCTGTCTACTAACGATAATCCATAAAGCTTGTGTCTACTGACAATCTAATTATTATAAACCATGACGACTCATAACAACATCGTCACACCACAAGCTTCTAACCCGCTTGCAGCATCAAAGCTAAGGTTTTGTAATCCTTATCAAACGCCGGATCGGCGGCGCGTAGCTCATTTACTTTATCACAAGCATGCATCACTGTCGTATGGTCGCGACCGCCAAATGACTGCCCAATCTCAGGAAAACTATCACTGGTTAGCTCACGTGACAATGCCATTGCGATTTGACGCGGTCTTGCTATACTGCGCGTACGTTTTCTTCCCATCATATCTTTGATCGTAATATCGTAATATTCAGCGACTACTTTACGAATATTATCCATATTTACCGCTTGTACGCGCATCGCAACGATGTCTTTTAGCGCGTATTGCACCATCTCAAGCGTAATGGGGGCGCCCGTAAGATTGGCATTGGCAAATACCTGATTGAGCGCACCTTCTAAACGCCTCACGTTAGAAACCACATTTTGAGCGATAAATAAGGCACACTCTTTAGGGAGACTCATTCCGTAGGATGCCGCTTTTCTCTGTAAGATTTGTACACGTGTATCGATCTCTGGAGGATCAACCGCAACCGTCAAACCCCACGAAAAGCGAGATCTAAAACGTTCATCAAACTCAGTCATTTGTGATGGATGACGATCTGATGCCAAAATCAATTGCTTATCACCGCTGGTAAAGTCTGCAAACAAAGTCAAAAACTCATTACTACTTTTTGTCTTTCCTGCTAATACATGAATATCATCTACAATTAATAAATCTACTTTTTTTATTTTCTTTTTAAAATCTTCAATTTTATTATTTCTTAATGAATAAACCAATTGATTAATAAATTTTTCAGAAGTGAAATAATAAAAGCTTAGATTGTTTTTTAAATAGCGATGCGCTACAGAATGCATTAAATGCGTTTTTCCCAAACCAGAAGGTCCGTATATAAATAAAGGATTGTGCCGATTTTTTGATTGACGTTTTCCAAGCTCATAACAAGCTTTGTAAGCCAGGTTGTTAGACTTACCAGTAACAAAGGTCTCAAAGGTAAAATCGGGATTTAGATAGCTTAATGATTTGGCATCGGCAGACTCAATCAGTTCTGCATGACGCATATTGGCATCAATATCGGCTCTAGCAATATTATTATGGGTGGTTTGGAAATTGTGATCTGCAGGGGGAGAGGAGGGCTTATCGTCTTCAAACAATGAGCCTGACTGTAATTGATGGCTGTCATCTATGTCGCGACCAGCATTATCAACACGTACAATAACTTCTTCGATACTACCTTGGCTATGTTTAGTGACTAGCTGCTGGATATCTTGCAAATGATTCTTTTTGATATAGGTTACAAAGTAATCATTAGGAGCAAGAATAATCAAGCTACTGGCTTCTTGATGCGCTGATAATGGTCTTAACCACATCGTAAAGACGTTGTCTTTAACGTGATAACGTAAGTCATTTAGGCATTTATCCCAAATAGTTGCTGTATCAATCATGAAAAATACTAACCCCATAGTCCAAAATAATTGGTCAAAAAACAACTTTTTTTATTGTGAAAATCACTGAATTTTTACCCGTAGAGCTTCTCGTTTCTCAACTAAAAGTCTCTACGGTGAGATTACTTAAAATCATACACCAGCTAGGGGGCTAATCTAACACAAACAGCCTGTGGATAACACCTTGTTTTTTGTGGATAAGACTGTGGATAGTTTTGTGGATAAGTAAACAACATGAGTTATCCATATTTCACCCACAGGTTATCCACAACCTTACCCATAGTCTAGTTTTTTGATATTAAAGAGAAAAATAGACTTAACCACAGATAATACTGCTCCCAACAACAACAATATCTATATATATTAACAATTAATTATTATAGAGACCGACACAAACTGTGGATAACTTCCATCACTCAAAAACTAAAATAGATTTTCTAAGAAGTTAAATAGAGCTAGTAGCTATCAATATTCTTAACACCAAACAAGTAAATATGAAGAATTTAAAAAAGAATTTTATCTGTTATAAAATGCATCTGTAAAAACATGGGGTCAATTAGTTGATTGACCAAAATACTGTGTAGTGGTATAATCCTTCGCTATTACGAATTTAGTCCATTATTTTGATAGGTGAGTTATGAAACGTACATTCCAACCAAGCGTGATCAAGCGTAAACGTACTCACGGTTTCCGTGCTCGTATGGCAACTAAAAAAGGCCGTCAGGTCTTAGCTCGTCGCCGCGCTAAAGGACGTCATCGCCTTACTGTATAATCAGTAGATTGCGATAAGCATGGCTGTTAGTGCTTGTTGTGTATCTATTATTTATAGATTGCGATCGTCAATCATCACAACTGACACTTAGCCATATATTAAAAGCGCCCACATCGGCGCTTTTTTTGTCTCTATAATTTACCTTCGTTTCTACGCTATTATTTCTGCTAATATTATTAGCTCCTATACTAGGTTGTACTATGTCTAATACTGTTTCAGCCCTACCTAATGCTCGCTTCACCAAAGCGCAGCGCCTACTCACGCCTACTGCCTTCCGTGAGGTATTTGATGCACCTGAGCGTAAGCTTCATCAGAGCCATCTAATGGCGTTTGTACGTACCAATACTCATGAGCAACCTCGAGTCGGTATGGCGATTACTAAACGTAAAGTACCTACTGCTGTTGCACGAAATTTAATCAAACGTCAAGTACGTGAGCAGTTTCGCGTAAAAGCTAGTAACTTAGAAAACAAAGATATTGTTTTCATTGTCAAACAATCTATAAAAGGTTTAAGTAATAAAGAATTAATTAATGAAATTAATAATATTTTTAAAAAAATAGAAAAAAAATAGAATGAATTATTTATTGAAAATAATAAATAAATTTCTTTACAATTTATTTTATAATTTTATTATTTTTTATCAAAAGATAATTAGTCCTATTTTACCTGCTCGATGTCGTTATTATCCAACGTGCTCAAATTATGGCAAACAAGCTTTAGCGTGGCATGGGGTTTGGTCAGGTAGTTGGCTGTTATTAAAACGTATTAGCAGTTGTCATCCGTTAGGTGGACATGGCGTTGATTTTGTGCCATTACCTTTATCTTCTTATTATTATCAATATTTACCCCCTATCGGACTTGCTAGCGTAAAAGCTCAAGGTCTATGTGTTTTTAGAGATACGACAAGCTATGTTTCTCGTCTAAATCAGTTGATGAAATTGACTTGAGTTTTGTTATGCATTGGGCAGTTGTGGATATCTATTTAGTTACCCACAAGTTATCCACACTCTTGGTATCATTTAGAGTGGTTTTTTAGTAAAATGATGAACATTTTATGTGATTGACTGCTGATATTACCGCTGAGAACAGGGGTTGATACTGTGTGGTGGTCATGATACATGCCTGATTTTTCATTCCCTAATTTTTTAATCTAGGAAAGGTTTATGCAAAAGATATTTCGGGTGATGATCATCATTGCGATGCTAATCACCGCTTATCTGCTGATTTTGGCATGGCGAGATGATTATGCCGATGCGCCAGCTGTAGACACGGTGCCAAAAATTGCAACATCAGTAGGAGCTGATATTCCTTCTACGGTTGGTGCAGCAGGTGATATTCCAACACAGACATTGCCAGTAGATTCCGGTACTGTAACAGCGACACCTGCTGAAAACACAGGCCTAATCACGGTCACGACTGATCGCTATGACATCAAAATCAATCCAGAAGGCGGTGATATCGTTTACGCTGCGCTAAAGCAGTATGATGCGACGCTCGATAGCGATAAGCCTTTTGTCTTGCTAGAAAATAACAGCAATCGCGTTTACGTGGCTCAGTCGGGTCTGATTGGTCAAAACGGTATCGATACTGCAGAAGGTCGCGCCACCTACAGCCACACGGCTAACAACTATGTGATGGAAAAAGGTCAGCAAACCTTGTCCGTGCCACTTACTTATCAAAAAGACGGTGTGACGGTTACTAAAACCTTTACCTTTACTCAAGATAAGTATCCGATTGATATTAGCTATCAAATCCAAAACGCTTCTGCCAATGCATGGCAAGGGCAGATGTTTGCGCAGTTAAAGCGTGACGATAGTAAAGATCCTGGGATGTCTGATAAAGGCGCGCTAAGCATGGCGACGTATTTGGGCGGCGCTTGGGGCACACCTGACGATCCCTATAATAAGCTGAAGTTTGGTAAGTTTAATGATGGTGAGTTGACTACTAGCAGTGATAAAGGTTGGGTGGGCATCGTACAGCATTACTTCGTTTCTGCTTGGACGCCTGAAAACTTTACCGGTAAGTTCTTTAGCCGTGAAACAGGTAATGATTACTTTATTGGCTTTAACAGCCAGCCTATTAATGTGGCGCCAAACAAGCAAATTACCTTAAAAGCAACCTTGTACGCGGGTCCAAAGGTACAGGCTGAGTTAAAAGAAGTCGCAGCAGGTCTTAACCAAACTGTCGATTATGGCTTGCTATGGCCAATATCAAAGATATTATTTGCGGTTTTGGATGGTATTCATAAAGTTATCGGTAACTGGGGCTGGTCAATTATTCTGTTGACGCTGCTGGTTAAAATCGCTTTGATGTGGGTCTCTAATAAGAGCTACTATTCAATGGCGAAGATGCGTGCAATCGCCCCAAGGCTTGCTATATTAAAAGAAGAGCACGGCGACGATCGTATGAAAATGTCGCAAGAAATGATGGCGATTTATAAAGAAGAGAAAGTCAATCCAATGGCGGGTTGCTTACCTATCTTAATGCAAATGCCGATTTTCTTGGCGCTATATTGGGTGTTGGTCGAGAGTGTTGAGCTGCGTCATGCGCCATGGATCTTATGGATTCGGGATTTATCAGCGATGGATCCGTGGTTTATCTTACCACTCATCATGGGTGCATCAATGTTTATACAGCAGCAGCTAAACCCGCAGCCCGCTGATCCAATGCAAGCGAAAGTGATGAAGTTTTTACCGATTATCTTCACCGCCTTCATGTTGTTCTTCCCCGCAGGTTTGGTACTATACTGGACCGTGAATAACTTATTCAGTATGACCCAACAGTACTTAATCAACCGAAAAGTTGAAGAAGAGCAAAAACGTCGTACCGTTAAAGTTTTGGACTAAACAACACTTGAACTGATAAAAAACCATCGCTACGGCGGTGGTTTTTTATGTGCTAAACAATGGCATTTTCTTAAATTAATAATTGAAGAAAATATGCATGTATCACTGCTGTAAAAAACGGCTTATTGAAGTTTGCTTTGTCAGTGTGCCTTAAGCCGTCTATAATGGGGTTTTTGCTTATTGAGAGTGATTGTGGATTCTTTAGAGATGGCATTAGCCGCTGATAATTTAGATGAGTCACCTAAAAATTCTAATTTATCTAGCCTTCCGACTATCGCGGCGATTGCAACACCGCTTGGGCGTGGTGGCGTTGGTGTTATTCGTCTATCGGGCTCACGTGCCTATGATATTGCTTGTCAGCTTACTGGTAAGTCGGCTTTCACGCCGCGTATGGCCAGTTTTTGCCGTTTTTATCAGGCTGATGGTAGGACCATTGATGAAGGTTTGGTGCTGTACTTTAAAGGTCCGCACTCGTTCACTGGCGAAGATGTGATTGAGCTGCAAGGTCATGGTGGCATGATTTTGCAAAATCAGCTGCTAGCGCGGGCGTTTGAATTGGGCGCAAAACAAGCGAGCGCAGGGGAGTTTTCTTACCGTGCTTTTGATAATGATAAATTGGATTTGGTGCAAGCAGAAGCCATCGCTGACGCGATTGATGCCACCAGCGCCGCCGCTGCCAGTAGTGCGATTCGCTCACTTAGCGGTGAGTTTTCGCAAAAAATTAATCAGTTACTTGAGCAATTGATTCATTTGCGCTTACACGTTGAAGCCGCGATTGATTTCCCCGATGAAGAAGATGTTGATTTTTTATCTGATGGGGTTATTCAAGATAAGCTTGAGCAAACACAAGCCAAAATACAGCAAGTATTAGCGACCGCCAAGCAAGGTCAGCTATTACGCGACGGCATTCATGTGGTGCTTGCTGGTAGACCAAATGCTGGTAAATCAAGCTTGCTGAATCGTCTGGCAGGGCAAGAGCGTGCTATTGTTACCGATGTCGCTGGGACAACGCGCGATACCCTGCAAGAAACCGTGGTGCTAAATGGCTTGACGCTGCATTTAACCGATACGGCAGGTCTGCGCGAGACTGAAGATACGGTCGAGCGTATCGGTATTGAACGTGCTCGTACGGCTATCACACAGGCTGATATGCTGCTGATGGTCTATGATGTAACTCGTGACCTTGAAAGTGACAGCACACCGCTACAGCTCGCTGAGCAGCTATTCGGTGAGTTGCCAGAAGCCAAGCGCTTACTGATTATTGCCAATAAAAGCGATTTATTAAACGATAATAGCAGCAAAGAAATAACGTCTATTTCGCAGGCTGAAATAAAAAATCGTGGCTACGAACAGGTCAATGTTTCATGTGAAACAGGCGCAGGGATTGATGATTTAGTCGAAACTTTATGTGCTAAAGTAGGTTTTTATCCGCCAGAAAACAGCTTAATCGCCCGTACACGTCATCTAGATGCGCTAAGACGTACCGCTGATTCGTTGGCAGAGGCGCATGAGCAGCTCACGGTATTTAAAGCCGGAGAGTTGGTCGCAGAGAGCTTGCGCCAAGCGCAGCATAGTTTGGGTGAGATTACCGGTGAATTTAGCGCTGACGATTTATTAGGCAAGATTTTTGGTAGTTTTTGTATTGGTAAATAATGAGCAAAAGGCTCTTTGTATATTGAATTGCCTGATAAGAAGTATCAGTTTTTAGAAAATTTATTTTTATCAATAATTATGTGTGCCTTCATTATTAAACTAAGGAAAAGCGTATGCATTGCCCATATTGTAATGCGTCAGATACCAAAGTTATCGACTCACGGCTGGCTGCTGAAGGTGCGCAAGTACGTCGCCGCCGCTCATGTAATAGCTGTCAGGAACGCTTTACGACCTTTGAAGTGGTAGAAGTAGTGATGCCGCGTATTATCAAATCAAGTGGCAAAATCGAACCTTACGATAATGATAAATTGCGCCGCTCGATCTTGTTACCCTTACAAAAACGTCCAATTACTATTGATGAACAAGAAGCAATGATTAGCCGTATCGAAAAGCGCGTACGGCAAATGGGTGAGCGAGAAGTGAGTAGTAAAGTGTTGGGCGAAATTATCATGAGCGAGCTTAAAACGCTCGATGATGTCGCTTATGTGCGCTTTGCCAGTGTCTATCGAGACTTTCAAGATATCGACGCCTTTCATCAAGAAATTGCTAACATCCGCCCAAACGAAAAATAGACTGATTTAAATATTAATGAGTCGAGAAATTTGACTAAATATTGAATAACTTTCTTAATTCAAAATTTCTGGAACTATTAAATATTTATAAAAACCATTTCCATCCTCTATTAAGTACGCCTTTATGCCGAACTCGAATCATTCTCAAAATGCTAAAGACCGCTATTTTATGATGCTTGCCATTGAGCAGGCCAAGCGTGGTTTGTATACGACACGCCCCAATCCAGCAGTAGGTTGTGTGATTGTGCAAGCAGACCAGGTAGTCGGTCAAGGCTTTCACCCTAAAGCTGGGCAGCCGCATGCTGAGGTTTTCGCCTTAAAAGATGCTGGTGCGCGAGCTATTGGCGCAACCGCTTATGTAACTTTAGAGCCTTGTAGTCATACTGGACGTACACCTCCTTGCGCACTAGCGCTTATTGAAGTTGGTGTAAAACGTGTCGTAATCGCCGGTCTCGATCCCAATCCACAAGTGGCTGGTCGCGGGGTGAAACTGTTAGAAGAAGCGGGCATTGCTGTAACCGTTGGCGTGCTAACCGCGCAAGCAGAAGCCTTAAATAAAGGGTTTTTAAAGGCGATGCGCAGCCAAATGCCTTATGTCAGACTTAAAATTGCCACCAGTCTTGACGGTCGTACGGCGATGGCATCTGGAGAGTCGAAATGGATTACCGGCACTGCTGCGCGTGAAGATGTACAGAAATTACGTGCGCAAAGTGGCGCTATCATTACGGGCAGTGAAACGGTCACTGTTGATAATCCGCAATTAAATGTACGCTCTAGTCAGTTAGGTGTCGCACCTGAGCAAGTTCCAACACCTAAGATAGTAATACTAGATAGGCGAGGGCGACTGAAATACGATTTGCAATCTGACTATCAGTTATGCACTCAAGCAGATACGCTATATTGGCGTGAAAAGAGTTTAATCGAATTACTAAAAATTTTAGTGCGTGACTATCAATGCTATGAGGTGTTGGTAGAGGCAGGCGCAAGCGTAGCAGGTAGTTTTTTACAACAGCAACTAGTAGATGAGCTTATTGTCTATCAAGCACCTTGCTTATTAGGTACGCAAGCACGGCCTATGGTTGGTATCAATCCATTATCGTTAGCGCAGCAGCTACGTTTTGATATTCAAAGGCATGAGCAACTGGGTTCTGATCTTAAGCTTACCTTGCTACCTTTATAAACCTTCTAACAGATACTCTTGTTGTTCAATGCTTTATCCACAAGGTTATACTCATAAACGATCGGTATGGATAAATATAATAGTTTATCAAAGGTTTCACATGAAACTGTGTATAACTTTGTTTCACATGAAACTTATGAGGAGGTATTATAATATTTTTTTATAATAATTCATTTAAAATCAAACACTTGTATTTAGTATTTTAACTTGGTTAATAATTGGTAAGAAATAGACTTACTGTGGATAACTCTTTATAAACAAAGGTTTTACTCTACTGCTTCTTGAATTATCGTTAGTTATCCACAACTTATCCTATAATTATTCTTATTTTTGCTAAGCGTATAATAAATATTATAACCATTATAAAGTCTAACAGTTGCCATTATAGATAGATAGATAGATAGATAGATAGATAGATAGATAGATAGATAGATAGATAGATAGATAGATAGATGGTTTTAGAAAAAAGAACAGACTCAAATAATATATTCTGCCTTTAAAAGGCAATAAAAAATGAAAAGAGGTTGATATGTTTACCGGAATTATAGAAAGCGTTGGAAAAGTAAAATCTATGCAGCCGACTGGCGGTGATATCCGTCTGACGATAGAATCGGATGGTTTGGATTTTAGTGATGTAAAACTGGGAGATTCGATTGCTTCTAATGGCATCTGTTTGACCGTGGTCGAATTTGGCAGTAATTATTACTCTGTTGATGTTTCACGTGAAACGATTGCTCGTACTGCTTTAGCAGCATTAAAGCCGGATTATATCGTGAATTTAGAAAAAGCCATGCTACCAACCACGCGCTTTGGTGGGCATATCGTCGCCGGTCACGTCGATGGCGTAGGCGTGGTCAGTAAGCTGCAAAAAGATGCACGCTCACTTTATATCGAAATTGAGATACCACACGAGTTAGCGCATTACACGGCGACCAAAGGTTCTATCACCCTTGATGGCATCAGCTTGACCACAAATTTAGTACGTGACAATATCGTTTCCTTGAATATCATTCCGCATACCGCGCAAGTGACCAATATAGCGCAGCATTGGTTGGTAGGCGATAAAGTCAATGTGGAAGTGGATATCGTGGCGCGTTATTTAGAGCGACTATTGAATAAATCACAAGCGGATAGCTCAAATACAAGCAGTCCACAGAGCAAGATTACCGAGGCATTTTTGGCAGATAATGGTTTTATGAAGTAGGGACCAAAGTCTAAAGTCATGTCTATATTTATGCTGCTGGACGGTAATGCTGCCCTGAAAAGGTGGGTAATTTTTGTAAACGCTCATGATGTTTTAATAAACGTTTGCAAAATCTCTTGTAGTTTAAGTTTATTAATAGGCTTGGCTAAAAATTCATTCATGCCGACTTGCAAGCAGGCGGCGCGATCTTCTTCGGTATTATTTGCTGTCAATGCCACGATAGGAATATCATCACCTTGCGCGCGAATCGCTTGGGTTGCTTGTAGTCCATCCATCACTGGCATCCGGCAGTCCATCAAAATAAGCGCAATTTCTTGGCGCTGCTCTTTTAATTTATCTAGCGCTTGCTGCCCATCTTCTGCGACCACACTACGATAGCCGATTTTTTCCAAAATTTTGCAGGCTATTTTTTGGTTGGTTAAACTGTCTTCTACTACTAAAATTAATGGCGCTAGAGTTTCGCTGTTAGATTCATTTACAGCTGCGCCTAATTGGCTAGTATTTTTTTGGCTGTTCTGTTTGGTTTCACCTTTGATATTATCTTGAATGTTTTCTGGTTGTATTAGGGTTTGTCTGACGGGCAACGTCAAACGCAATAATTCAGAGAGTAACAATGCCACATCTAGCGGTTTGTTTAAAAGGCCATCACATCTATCTAACAATATAGACGGAATGCGCCGTTCAGCTTTCATGCTAACTAATATCTTTGGCAATGAAGCATTAGCCAATAAGCTGTTTAAAGCTTGCTGTCTATCAATATCTACGCGTGCTTTATTTTCTAATTTATTTTCAGCTTCTATATTTTTATCGTCAGCGATTATTTGAGGCGATAATGCGAGCGTGATTTCTTCATAATATTCATAATCTAGTAGAAAAATAGGAGCAAGTCTCTGCTCATCTTGCGTCAAATTATCTTTTATTTGCTGTAACGCTGTTCTGTCTATAAAGGTCAAAATAGTGGCTGGGATAGATAAGTAAGCACACAAATCGCGCAGATGTTTGGCACGTAGTGGTTGCTTGATTACCGCAAGCAGATGAATCTGGCTTAGGTGTGGATTAAGATGGTAGATTGGCTGATAATTTGGATGCTTACAAGGTAGGTAAAGATTAAAAGTACTGCCTTTAGTCACCGTACTTTTTATTTCAATAAAACCACCTAATAAGCGTGCAAAACTATTGGCATTATTTAACCCAAGTCCTTTCTCAGTCGTATATCTTTGCATGTAGTTAACATTTTGACTTCTACTTGTATTATTGACTTGATTGCTGTTTTGGCTGTTTTGGCTGTTTTGGCTGTTATTATTGTTCTGATTGAGATAAGTCAGTAACTGATGCTGCTTTGCTATATCGATGCCGATACCGCTATCTTGTATACTAAACCGAACCCAGTCGTGTGCTGCATGACTGCTATTGTCTTTATTGATATCAGTAATTTTAGAAATATTAGGGTCTTTATTAATGTCTATCAACGTTCTATTTTTAGTGGTCAATACTTCTGCGTTACTTACCGTTTCAATGGTTAATGCCACATAACCAGAATTGGTAAATTTAACCGCATTGTCTAATAGATTGTGCAAGATTTGCTGCAGGCGCTTATGGTCGGTATCGATACAACGCGGACTGTCTGGTGTAAAGAAATAAAGTAACTCTAACCCTTGCTGCCTAGTTCTATCTATAAGTGACTGACTGACCTCTTGCCCAAGTTTATAAATATCGACTGCTTTAATATTTAAGCGTGTTTTACGGACCTCTATCTCACCGATATCTAGCATATCGTTCAGCATGGTAAGCATCGAATGACTGGTCTGAATTAAGGTGTTTAAAATCTCATTTTGAGCAACTGTTAACGTTTCGGGGTCAATCGGCTCTAAGGTGTCAATCATTGCCTCTAACGGTAGGCGTAAATCGTGACCCATGGTTGATTTAAGTGTATTAAAATCATTAAGTTGGCGTTGTAACTGCTGGTTTTGTTGTTGTAATTGCTCGCTTTGATTGACCAACTCATGGATATTATTTAGCAGCACTGTAAAGCCATGTACTTGTCCATGCTCGCCAAACCAAGGGGTAACATGCAACTGATAAGCTTTTTTATTATGCAATCCATAAACCAGCAGCGTGCGCGTGACCCGCAAATCTGCCAGTTTTTGTAGCAGTGACTGGGTAGCCTCATCTTCAGCAAAGACAAAGTCGGTCAATTGATAATGGCTATCGCTTTGAAAAGGCATTGCAAATACTTGCTCAAAACGCTGATTAAAAAAGCTGATTTGACCGTGTCTCATAATCATTAGCATCGGCAGTGGGGCATGATCAACCAAACGCTCTAGACGGTGTTTTAGCGTGGTAATGCGTCGATGATTATTATGTAGCTGATAGCTGATACGGCTGAGGGCGTGCCCCAAGCGCAAAAATTCAGCCGTGGTTCTCTTTTCAATAAACGGTGGCGTGATGTAAGCATCTTTGGCATGGCTACTTAACTCATCGGTATAAATGAGCAGTTGTTGCCAATTGGCACTGCGCTTTAGCGTATATAGTAATGCTAGGGTGAAAAACATAATGGCTATCATCAAAGGTAGCCAATAGTGATACGATATCCAATTAATATCAAGCGGCTCATGACGCAATATCGTGTAAATTTTATGACCACTCTCAAGCTCAATGGTGCCGACCAAATTACGATTGCTCAGCGTATAGGCACTATAGTGATTATTATTAGAAGGTAGTGAGGTGATGACATTGGGAAAGGTGATACCGGCAAATTCCCGTTCATTAGGACGGGTATGACGGTGAATATACGTCTGTCCAGAGGGCTTCATAAAGATTAGCTGATAGCTGATATCTTTTAGAAAAGGCTTTTCCAATATCTTTTTAATCTCAGTATTCGTAGGGCTATTAAGTCCAATAACCTCATGCTCTAATGAACGAAAGCTCTCTATACTGTGCTGCTCTTTATGCTGCCTCATCTCATAAAACATGGTGCCGTAATACACTGTCAACATCGCCAATAATGTCAGTGTATAAAAAATTAGCAAGCGTTGTAGAGATTGAAATTGTTGCATAAAAGCATGACCCTAAATCGACCATAAGTCGGTGTGATGGCGCATCGTAAAATAATGATAAATCTGACAGATTTTCTGCCTATACTTTATATGATAGATAACTAGCTGAGCTTACTTACTATTATAGAGATAAAACGCCTCATTAGTAGCGCATGATTGCTGCTATTACAATCATGGCACAACACCACAAACTCACCTATAATAGGCAAATTAACCATAAATAATGCCTGACTATGACCACACTTGCTGCACAAACTAATGTATCTACTGACGCCACTCAACCTCAGCAAAGCACCGTAATCGCAGTACCGACTGTCGCTAAGCCACTCAAAGTGGTCTTTGCTGGAACGCCTGAGTTTGCTTCTGTTAGCCTGGAAGCGCTTATCAAGCAGCAATCAGCGCTTAATATAGATATCGTTGCCGTTTATACGCAGCCTGACCGTAAGGCAGGTCGCGGACAAAAGCTGGCCGCGTCGGCGGTAAAGCAAGTGGCATTGGCAAATGATATAGCGGTTGAACAACCTGAAACCTTTAAAAAATCTAGCACTGAAGGGTTGGCGGCGCGCCAAACTTTACGAAGCTACCAGCCTGATGTCATGATTGTCGCTGCTTATGGCCTAATACTACCGATTGGCGTATTGACCACGCCGACGCTAGGCTGCCTAAATATTCATGCCTCATTATTACCACGCTGGCGCGGTGCGGCACCTATTCACCGCGCATTACTGGCAGGTGATAGTGAGACTGGCATTACTATTATGCAAATGGATAAAGGCTTGGATACTGGCGATATGATTTATAAAGTCAGCGCACATATTGAGTCTGATGATACGACTGCTAGCCTGCATGATAAAATGGCTGAGCTTGGTGCGACCGCCATTATTACTGTGCTGCAAGACTTGCCAAAGTATCAAGCGCAAGCTATAGCACAAGATGATAATCAAGCCAATTACGCTGAAAAACTGGTCAAAACCGAAGGCGAAATTGATTGGACGCAATCAGCTACTATTATTGAACGACAAATTCGCGGCTTGACCCCATGGCCAGGTGCTTATACTTTTTTGGCAGGGCAGCGCGTCAAAATTTTAGCCAGCTTGCCAGTAAATGCATCACAGCAAACCAATGAGCCTGCTGGCACCGTCATTAGCGTAGGACGCAAAGCTATATTAGTAGCTTGTGGCAAGGAGAGTGAGACAGAGCAATCAGCCACGACTTTGGCGATTACTCATTTGCAGTTCGCGGGTGGTAAGCCGATGACCGCTGAGCAAGTTTGCCATGGTAATCAGCTAAACGATGGTGACAGATTTACTCAGGAATTAAAATAATTCGATTACGCTTACTCTACTTTAATAATAAGCAATCCAACTTTTATCAGACGCTCTAGACCAGACGTCAAGGAAATTCAATTTAATGAGACAAACCAACACTGCGCCAAGAAACAATAAGCTCAAACCGTCAAGCAACCTTATCATGAATGGTAGCGTTCGCGTTCGCGTCATTCGCACTTTATTGGCTATTCAGAATGGTCAATCGCTAGCAAGCGTTCTTGATCCGCTATTAAACAGTTTACATGATGGTGATAAAGGGTTTGCTCATGCGTTATTGCTAACGACGTTGCGCCAGTGGTATGCCCTTGAGCGCCTACTCGATAGTCTGGCTGATAACCCGATTGATGAAAAAGAAGTACGTACGACTATTCAAGTAGGTTTGACGCAGCTGCTCTATTTGCAAGTGGCTGACCATGCCGCGATTCACGAAACGGTTGAAGCGGCAAAAGAAATTGAGTTTGCGCATGCGACAGGTTTAATCAATGCCATTTTACGTAAAGTCGCTAAGAATCCAAGTAAGTTCCGTAAGAAGTGTGATAAAAAACACAGCTTACCGAATTGGCTTGCCTATCAGCTTAAGCAAGATTGGAGCGAGCAGTATGACGATCTGATGCAGGGTTTACGTCAACCTGCGCCGATGTTTTTACGAGTGAATACAGCGGTTACCTCGGTAGAGGATTATCAGCAAGCATTGGTGGAGTTTGAAGTTGAAGCAGACTTGGTTGAGTTAACGAGTGGCTTGAATTTACCCAACTCATCGGATGCAGCCGCATCTAATAGCATATTAACCAAAGGGCTAAGATTGCATCAAACTACCGCAGTCAATGCCTTACCGCAATTCGCTGAAGGGGCTGCTAGCGTACAAGACATGCATGCTCAGCTTGCAGCACCGCTTATTCATAACGCTCTACTCAATAAGCTAAGTGTTAAAAAAGATGATGCAGAAGGCGATACCAATAACAACGAGATCCGCATTTTAGATGCTTGTGCCGCGCCAGGTGGTAAGCTTGCTCATTGGCTAGAATTAATCAGCTCAAACAAGTCTTCGTTGTTTCACGTGAAACAAGAAAATAAAACAACACATGTAGTTTCGAAAGTGAAACTTACTGCGATAGATAATGAAGCGCCACGTATCGAGCGCATTCACACTAATTTACAGCGCTTGAACTTAAGCCAGCATGACTTACAGCAAGATGGGAAAAATATTGAGCTCAATATTGTCTGTGCTGACGCGACGATATGGCAAGGGGCTGGTAAGAAAAAGAGCAAACTTGTATTTGACGCTATATTACTAGATTCACCTTGTACGGCGACTGGCGTGATTCGACGTCATCCTGATATCAGTATCTTGCGTACCGAAGAAGACGTCGAGCAAACGGCACTCTTACAAGCGGATATCTTGCATAATCTTTGGCCACAGCTTAAAGTTGGTGGTTATCTGTTATATGTCACTTGCTCTATCTTGAAGCAAGAAAACGTCGAGCAGATGCAGGATTTCATGACTTACTATAATAATGTAGAAGCCATTGAGTTTAGCGACGATTGCAATTGGGGTATCGAACAAGCGATTGGTCGCCAGTGTTTACCAATAGATAGCGAGAACGGCGATGGTTTTTATTATGCCTTACTGCAAAAAACTGCTGAATAAACTGTTTTAATTAATCATCTCATTGTAGACAGGACAATCTAATGAAATATATCAGTACCCGTGGTCAGACAGCGCCGATGGATTTTAGTGATGTGTTATTAATGGGTCTTGCACCAGACGGTGGTTTGATGTTGCCTGAGCACTATCCGAATATTGATAGTGCGACGCTTACGGAATGGCGCGCGCTGAGCTATCCACAGCTTGCGATGGCGATTATGCAGCGCTTTGCCACTGATATTCCTGCGGCTGATTTGCAGGATATTATTGAGCGTACTTACACCGCTGAGATATTTGGCTCTGATGAGATTGTTCCTGTGCGTAAGCTTGAAGATGATTTGTATATTTTAGGCTTGTCGAACGGTCCGACATTGGCATTTAAAGATGTTGCCATGCAGTTTTTGGGTAATGCTTTTGAATATGTGCTTAAAAGAAAAGACGCGCGCATTACCATTATTGGTGCGACCAGTGGTGATACAGGCAGTGCAGCAGAATATGCCCTGCGTGGTAAAGATAATATCGAAGTCTTTATGCTGTCACCGCATGGCAAAATGAGCGAATTCCAGCGCGCGCAAATGTATAGTCTGACCGATGATAATATTCACAATATCGCCATCGACGGTATGTTTGATGATTGCCAGGATATCGTTAAAGCGCTGCAACAAGATGCGGAATTTAAAGCCGCTTATAATTTAGGCACGGTCAACTCGATTAACTGGGGTCGTATCCTTGCGCAAATTGTTTACTACTTTAAAGCTTACTTTGCCGTGACTTCAAGTAACGATGAAAAAGTTAGTTTTAGTGTGCCATCAGGCAACTTTGGTAATATTTGTGCTGGTCATATTGCTCGCGAAATGGGCTTGCCTATTGAACGTTTAATCGTTGCGACCAATGAAAACGATGTGCTCAATGACTTCTTTAATCAAGGTGCTTATCAGCCGCGACCAACTGCTAAAACTTATATCACTTCGAGCCCCTCAATGGATATCTCTAAAGCCTCTAACTTTGAGCGCTTTGTCTATCTACTACTCGATAAAGACAGTGCCCGCGTTCATGAGTTGTTTGAAGGGGTGAAGTCTGGGCAGGGTTTTGATTTATCTGACTTGATGCAAGCGGTTCATACTCGTTATGGCTTTGCGGCGGGTAAATCGACCCATAGTGACCGCCTGCAAACCATTAAAGCGCTTTATAAGCAGCATGGCGAATTGGTCGATCCGCATACGGCTGATGGTATAAAGGTCGCTAAAGAATTACAGCGCGAGGGTGAGGTAATTGTCTGTGCTGAAACCGCGCTGCCAGTTAAGTTTGCTGATACGATTGTGGAAGCTATTGGAGCGATAGATATTGCTCGTCCAGCCCATACCGAAGGCTTAGAGGATTTACCGCAGCACGTAGTGGTATTAGATAATAATGCCGAATTGGTCGCTGAACAAATCCGCCAATACGTTACGCCAAATCCAGTATAGTCAGCCCATTTATATCGAATATTCCTTGAAATTAATATCCAATTTAAGGTTACGCTATTGTAATAAAGTGTTTATGATTGTGTTATGGTAGATATAATTGTAATATTAGAAACAGCGTCGGCGAGTCATCATTATGCTCGGCGCTTTTTTAGCAATCAAACCCGTCAATCATATCAGTCGACAACACTGAACAGCTGCTCTAGAAGCTTTATTATGGTGATACTTAAGCCTTTTATGTTTTTATTTTCTAATCATTATTTAATAATTAGAATTAGATTTTAAACCTAAGTAATAGACTTAAGTAGACCAGATTCGACGCTAATAGCGCTACATATTGTGGATATAACAATGAAGATGAGCTTAAAAAATATAGCAAAAGCACTATTGGTGACGACATTTAGTGGTGCAATGTTGATGACCACTGCCCATGCTAATAATCCACCGCCGACCATTAAAGCGGACGCACCCAATCGCTATATCGTCAAAAAAGGCGATACCTTATGGGATATCTCAGGTCGTTATTTAGACAGTCCATGGCGCTGGAAAGAGATTTGGGCGACCAATAAGCAAATCAAAAATCCTAACCTTATTTATCCTAATGACATTCTTATTTTATGTGTGATTCAAGGTAAGACTTTAATTGGCGTTGATACAGGCGAGGGCTGTGCGGGCGTTGAGAAGCAGTTGACGGGCAATGTAGTGTCTAGCACAGTTTCAGTCACTTCGACCGCTAATAGTATCCCGCCTATTCCATGGTCTGCGATTCAGCATTGGCTCGATAAGACCATCATTGTTAATCCAGCAGATTTTAATACCACGCCATATATCTTAGCCTCGAAAAAAGGCAATTTGATTACAGCAAGTGGCGATAAAGTCTATGCCAAAGGCGTACCACTTATCGTTGGCCAGCGCTATGGTGTTTACCGTGAAGGCGAGAAATATGTTGACCCTAAAACACAAAATATCATTGGTCTAGAAGTCACCCAAGTTGCTACTGGTTTGGTCACCTCTACGGAAAACAATGGTGTCACGAGCTTGCAGCTTATTGACAGTTATGGCAAAGAAGTCCGCGAAGGCGACCGCGTTTTTGTAGAATTAAACAATTCTATCCCACCAGTATTTTATCCAGCGCCTGCTGTCGTCAACCGTGGCGGTATGATTGTCCGCGTCATGGATTCTATCAGTTCAGCCGCTAAAGGTAGTGTGGTTGCTATTAATTTAGGTAGCACACATGGCGCTAAACCTGGTGATGTATTGACCGTTTATCAAAAAGGCGCAGTCATACGCGATATCAAAGACAATGACACCCCTGTACGTTTGCCAAGCGAGCCAACTGGTATGGTGATGGTGTTTAATACCTTTGATAATATCAGCTATGCTTATGTGCTTGATTCTGAGCTACCACTTAACGTCGGTGATCAGTTATTACCACCGCCGTACCTATAATGAGTGCAATGCTTATTTTTGAGAGGCACACTCTAATTTAGACTAGATGAGCTAGATGATTATGACCGCAGTCACTTCTCTTTTATTCGCTGAGCAGCGCGCAGTATTAGCGCTGTGGACTGAAGTGAATGCGTCATTATCGGCTTATCATAAGCTTATCACCTTTTTTGGTAATGCAGAGCTTGCTTGGGGTGCGAAAGTAGAGGAATGGCGACAGCTTGGTATTCATAGTACGCATATCAAACGTCATGAAAATCCAGAGCAAACGCAAGCCACTATAGATAATATCCAACAGTCATTACTAGATAACAAATACGGTCTGCTATTTGCAAATCAGCCCGACTATCCTGCACAACTCTCGCAAATCTATGACCCACCACCCTTATTATTTTATCGCGGCGATAAAGCGCGTTTGCAGCAAGCGCAAATCGCCATCGTTGGTAGCCGTAAACCTACTGCCCACGCGCAAAAAATCACCTTTGATATGGCGCAATATTTAGCGCAAGCCGGTTATATTATCACTAGCGGCCTTGCTATGGGCGTCGATAAGCGCGCACACCTAGGTGCTTTGACCCAAGTTGATGCGGAGTATCAAGGTCGCACAGTCGGCGTGATGGGTACAGGCATTGATGTCAATTATCCCAATCATCATGATAAATTATTTAGTCAAATTATCGATCAAGGTGGCTGTATTATTAGCGAGCTGTTACCGCATACACTGCCACATAAGCATACCTTTCCGCGCCGTAATCGCCTAGTTGCAGGACTTAGCCTCGCGACGATTGTCACCGAAGCAACTATTCAAAGTGGCTCGCTTATTACTGCGCGCTTAACCTCTGAGCAAGGTAAGCAAGTGTTTGCGATTCCCAGTCATATCGATAATAGCAATGCCGAAGGCTGTCATCACTTGATACGTGAGGGCGCAACTTTGATTTATCATCCGCAGCAAGTCCTGGAAGATATCAACAGTCAATTGGGCTATCAAAACCATAGCTACAAGTCATCGGACAATACAGAAGCTAGTAGTACTCAAGAAAACAGTACTCAAGAAAATCTTAGCCAAATCTCTCATACTCTAAATACAGACAGAAATTCTACTCCTACTATTGGTCAGTCGCCGCAGTCTAATATTAAATCTTCTTCCAATGGTATCGTTATCCCTGAGCATTTAGCGCAGGTTTATGAGCAGCTTGACTGGCATGGGCAAGATTTGGATGCATTATTAGGCACTACTAATAACCTGACGCCACCGCAACTGATTGGGCAGCTTATGGAGCTTGAGTTGTTAGGGGTTATTAGTGTGCAAGGTGGGCGTTATTTACGCGTGTAACTTTTTTTAAGCTTAACGCGATTTTGAGAAATCTTTAAACATACTATTTTGCTTATCATTAAAGTTGTATTATATCCTCTCACCTTTTTCTATCCCCTTCAGCTATGTCTATATCTAAACCACTCATTACCGATTCTGTCATTGAAGCTGCGCGTTGGCTTCAAGAGGGACAGCTGCTTGCTTATCCAACGGAAAGCGTCTGGGGTATCGGCTGTGATCCCTTTAATCAACAAGCGGTACAGCAGCTTTTGACAATAAAGCAACGCCCGCTAGAGAAGGGCATGATAGTGGTCACTGATAGCGCCAGCCGACTAACGGCATTGTTAGACTATCTAAGTGATGAGCAATGCCAGTTAGTATTAGACAGCTGGCATAAAGACTCTAATGCTAATGCTAGCACTAAGCAGGCGCATACTTGGTTGTTGCCTTTAGCGCCAAACTTGCCTGTTGCTATTCCTGCATGGATAACCGGCGCTCATAATAGTGTGGCGGTGCGAGTTATCGACCATCCTTTGGTACAGCAGTTGTGTCAACAAGTGGTTTCTGTCCGCAACCCTTATGGTTTTGTCGTCTCGACCAGCTGTAACCCCTCTGGTCAGCCGCCTGCTTTGTCATTAGCAGAAGCGCAGGCTTATTTTCTAAGCGCTGATAATAGTATCAATCCTAATCAAAAAATCGATTTCAAACCCTCAGCTAATATGAGTAGAAACGAACAAGTCGGCTATTTAAAAGGCGAGACGCTTGGCTATCTATTGCCTAGCCAAATCAGCGACGCCTTAACAGGTCACGTGATTCGTTAGTAGCCATTCAAAACTTAACGATTTTTTATAATAGTCGCTGACTATTAGTAAGTTATCTTATCCTTTTTACCCATTTATCACTGGCTATTTAAATCGCTGATATCACTAAATCTTTATATTTATACTTATTCCTGCTTTAAGCCTTAGACCTACAATTAACCTCTTGTTTTTGTAGGAGGTTTTTTGTCACACTGAGGAAAAGTTAAGATGAATATATAGGGATAAACAATAATGAATATTCTAATCAGTGGCGGCTCAGGATTTTTAGGTAGCGCGTTTAGTGAAGCACTTATCAAGCGTTATCAAAAGGATCATAAAGAGGTGCAGGTTACATGGCTGACGCGTGATAGTAGCCAAACGCACCCTGTCGATATTAAGATGATGACTTATGATGAGCTAGAAAAATCGAGTCAGAGCTTTGATGTTATTTTGAATCTAGCGGGCGCTGGTATTGCGGATAAGCGTTGGAGTGATGAGCGTAAAGAGCAACTGCTTGCCAGCCGTGTAAAGCCTACTGAGGCGCTACTTGCTTTTATGGCACGTAGTAGCACTAAGCCTAAACTGCTGGTTAGCGGTTCAGCGATTGGTTGGTATGGCGTACAAGGCGATAAGCCTTTAACTGAGAGCAGTGGTTTTAACACGGATTTTTCGCATAAATTATGTGATGATTGGGAACAGTTGGCATTGAAAGCCACCGATTATGGCGTTCCTGTGGCCATCGTACGTACTGGTGTCGTTATCCATCCTGAAGGCGGTATGGTCAGTAAGTTATTAACCCCGTTTAAGATGGGGGTTGGCGGTCAATTGGCTAATGGCAAGCAAATCATGAGTTGGATTAGTCGTGAGGATTGGGTAAGGGCAGCGATATTTATTATCGAGCAGCATCTTACTGATCAACAGCAAGCTCATTTAAATAATACTGGCAATATTTTGAAATCAGCAAATGGCACACCAGCCGTGATTTATAACCTCACGGCGCCCAATACTGTGACCAATCATAATTTTACCAAGACGCTTGGAGCATGGCTGCATCGTCCGACGTTTTTTACTTTGCCAACATTTTTATTAAAGCTGATGTTTGGTGAGATGTCGACCTTGCTGATTGATGGGCAAAAGGTGTTGCCACAAGCATTGCTCGATGCGGGCTTTGAGTTTAAGCAGCCAACCCTTAAGCAAGCTTTAGAGCAGCAGGTATAAAATTATCCAATGGATTGTTTCACATGAAACAATCCACTCCTTAAAATAAAATATCTTTTGACAATATTCTTTTATAGCCTTTATCAAGTTTCAATAAATAATTATGCTGTCTACAACAGGTAAGAATATTGACGTACTATAAGCCCGTCTTTGGCTGATTCTATTTTATTATGTGGACTTTTATTATACTTACCCAGCTGCTCGCGATGGCGAGTAGCGTGATATTGTACTGGTTTATCAAACCAAAACGGCGCTTGGTCAAATTCGGCTTAGTCTTAAGCGTTTTTATTATTAATAATGCTTTTCTGCTCTACGGATTGAGTGAGTTTTGGCACGAGCGTTTTCATGTCTATTTAGTTATCAGCATTTTGCAAGGTTTTATGTTCTATGCAGTTTTAATAGCCGCTGTCATTACCTTGATTTATGTTTATATCCTTAAGCAAAAATATCATCCGATGCTCATTAGAGCCGTTACTGCTGTGGTTTATGTTGGTATTGTGGGTGTAGCAGTATTTAATGCCTATTCACCTGTTGTGCATCGACTGCAAGTAACGACAGATAAACCGCTTAAGCAACCGCTGCAAATTGCTTTGGTATCTGACACGCATTTAGGCAGATGGTTTGGCAATCGGCAGATAGATAAGATGGTCAAGTTAATTGATGCCCAAAGTCCAGATGTAGTGGTGATTGCAGGCGATGTCATGAATGACTCCACTGATGCTTATGACGATACCAATATGCATGAGCATTTATCAAAATTAACAGCGCCGCTAGGTGTTTATGCCACTTTGGGCAATCATGATTATTCTGGTAATGAAGTCGCCATTGCCAAAGCCGTTGAACGAGCCGGTATTCAGGTGATTGATAATAAAAGCGTTTGGTTGGATGATTCGGTGTTATTAATCGGTCGTTCAGATGAGACAGATCCTGCACGGCCTGCCGCGACAGATTTACTTACTGAAGTGAAGGCTGATAAACCGGTGATATTTTTAGAGCACAGCCCGGCTGACTTAGCACAAATAAAAGGCTTACACATTGACTTACATCTATCAGGTCATACGCACGGCGGGCAGATATTTCCTTTAACAATATTGCTAAAATGGTTTACGCCACTGGTTTATAGTGCCAAAAATATTGAAGGTACGCAGTTTTTGGTGACTTCAGGTTATGGTATTGGTGCGGTGCCATTTAGATTGGGTACGCGTTCTGAGATATGGATGATTACCTTACAGTCTACAAAATAGGTGACAGAATAAGCGGCACAGTCATTAGAAAAAAAGCTGCCAAGAGAGTGCTAACTATAAGTACAAGCGCTAACTATCACTAATTAACATCACATAGCACTGCTAGGATCGGTTATGCGCTACGCATTTATTATTACCATTATTGTGCTGCTACAACTATTTAGTTTCGGCGCGGCACTGAGTTTAGAGTGGTGGCTACAGCCTTGGAGCAATACTGCATTACACACCGTTCCATGGATAATGGTTTTTGCGATTACCAATAGCCTGTTGCTGCTTACCGTCATAAAGTTATTTGCTAATAGTTATCGCTGGATAAGCGCTTGGATGTTGGTGATGCATTTTATGATGCTGACTGCATTATCTACCAGTCTATTATATGCAGGGCTTTGGCTTTTAAGTGAGTTATCTAGTAGTGCATTTTATGATTCAGAAATCCTCGCTATTGGCTTACGAATTTTTGCGCTGCTATTTTTTATAGGGCTATTTGTTTATAGTTTATATAGCGCTTATGTGCCAGTGGTGCGCGAGCTATCTATTAAGATTAATAAACCACTTAACAATCCGCTGCGCATTGCGGTAGCCAGCGATTTGCATTTGGGGCGCTTATTTGGCAATAAAGCTATTGCGAAATTGCACGCTCTTATTAATCGTCATCAAGCAGATATATTACTGATGCCGGGTGATATTATGGACGACAATACGCAAGCATTCATTGATTATAATATGGCAGAAGATTTAGCAAAACTGGTTACCAGTTTACGGTACGGCATCTATGCGACATTAGGCAATCATGATTTATATGGTCACGAGCAGCCGATTAGTCAGGCTCTACAGGATGCTGGCGTGCAGTTGCTCAACGATGATGTGACTTGCCTGTCGCATCAAGGCCAGCCTATTTGGCTGCTAGGACGTTTTGATAATCATAAACGCCAGCGTGTAGCGACAACCGAGCTGCTAGCTCAAGTTAATACGACTGAGCCAGTCATTCTGTTAGATCACAGACCGAGCGATATTATGGCACATAGCCAGTTACCAATAGACTTACAGGTTTCGGGGCATACCCATAATGGTCAAATTTTTCCGGCCAGTTTTATCGTCAATGTTATTAATCGTTTGGGGTATGGCTATGAAGAAATCGGCACACGGCACTTTGTAGTGTCTTCAGGTTATGGGTTTTGGGGTATACCATTTCGTTTAGGGTCACGTTCTGAGATTTGGCTGATTACTTTGAACGGTAAAGCTAACTCATAATAGTCAGCTTGATAGCAATCAGCCCATTCATAATTGATGTTTTTCTATTTTCTATCCTGTTCAACTGCCCACCAAATTTAACTTTGAACCATGTTTAGCAATCACTCATGGCTATTATTTAGTTAATTATGCCGCTAATAATGATTGTGTGCTGATGACCTCACGTACAAAGCTGGCAAAATCATCGATAATATAATGAACCTCTTCTCCAAGCCCTTGATGCACGCTCATAAAGTGGATAAAACCATGTGGCGCGCCATAGACTGTATAAGTTTGAACAGCGATACCATAGCTCTTTAACTGCTTAGCATAGGCAAAAGCTTCATCACGCAAGACGTCTAATTCCGCCGCAACGACATAGGTAGGGCAGACTTGGCTATTGTCACCGAGCATAGGTGAAGTCAGGATATGCTGACGCGGTAGCGGACTGTTTTCCAAATACGCAGCATCGAATACTGCCACATCGGCGTGGTCTAATAACAACCCTTCGCCATATAATTCCCAACTTGGATAGTCATTTTCGACATCTGTCACAGGGTATAAAGGCATTTGCGCCATGGGATTTGGCAGGCGCTGCAATAGCTCAAAAGTTTTTTGACCATCAGCACCCAAATCATGCCAAGCTTCTGCAGTCGGGCTGATGACTTGCTGGGCAACCATGGTCGATAATCCGCCCCCCGCACTATCACCTGCTAATACGATACGTGAAGGCAAGGCGCCAAGCGTTTGGCAGTTTTCAGCCAACCATCCATAAGCGGCAATACAATCTCTTAAAGCTGTCGGTGCAGGAAATTCAGGTGCCAAACGATAATCAACACTGACGACCGGCCAGCCTGTTTGCTCACAGACGGCATGGCAAAATTCATGATGAGTGTCGACATCACCGATACAAAATCCACCGCCATGAAAAAACAACATCACGGTTTGGTCAGGATTGCGTTTGGCTTTCTTTTTAAAACTAAAACTCGAGGCGTTTAATTGCTTTTGGTAGCAACGAATAGTCATATCGCCATCATCGGCATTAGCAATGGTTTTGTCTTGCCAATTGACAGAATTTATATCTTTTGTAGCAAAGGGTTTTATACTGCTAAATAGAGTAGAGCTCGCTTGTTGCCATGCCTTTGGCGCTTGCATCGCAACGGCGTCAGCGGCAAAGCGTTTACGCAGCTCGACCATTTCTGCAAGTTGTAAAGGGGTTTTCAGCTTGCTATTGACCGCAAGTATTAAGCGCAGATGCGCATCAACATGCTCATATTGCTTAGCGGTCGGTCCATTTAAATAACTGACTAGGCTTTCTAATACTGCCTCTGGTAAGCAACCGATACCTTTCATCGCATAATGCAATAGATGCGGCTGATACGTCGTCATTAGGTTGTGATGAAGGATTTTGTCTCTAATAGGTAATGGCTTAGTTTCAGCACTGGCTGCAGTTTCCGTTTGTAAATTACTTAATCCATTACGGTTTGACGCGTTATTTGATACGTCATCAAATGCGCTTGCAGGCTTTTCTTGGCCCACAACAGTAGGTAAGTTCAGTGTTCTCACTGCTTTATTAAGTAAGGTGTTGACTGATAATGTATTTGAATAAGGCATAACACCTCCTATAAACGCTAAATAATATTTATAGTAATCATAAAATATGCAGAAATAAAGTTGAGTGTTATTTGGTAATAGTTTGAACGTTAATAGTAAGTTATTTGGAATAACTGCCACTTTTTTGTAGGTTTTGTTAGTTAAATTAACCACTTATTGACAACCTGCGTAAATTTAATAATGCTATTTTGAGAAATGTAGCCTGCTGTTATTCTGATATTCATCAATATCAAGAAAAATTCCTCAGTTTAGGCTTGAAATTTGCCCCCATCACCTTTATCAAGCAGCTATAAGAGTATGTTAAGAAACGATTGATAAAAATCCGTGATTTATAAAAAAGTGAGTGATAACGGCTAGATCATTTATAAAGGCCGATAAACTGATTAAGTCAGCAATGGAGAAAAACAGTTTGGCTAGCCATTAGCCGATTTGCTATGTTTTTCAATCCATCGTTATTAAGTTAACAATCCCATTAATAATTATATCCCTATTAAGGAGCTATCATGAGCGAGCAGAATAATAACCACGAATCGATTGACCAAAATGTCTCACATGACAATGTTCAACATACTGACAGTATTTTAGAAGAAACCATGCAAGAGTTTGATCCACAACACAACTCAGGTGCAGAGAGCACTATCCCAAGCGATATTGATTTAGGTACTTTTAAAGCTCGTATTGCTGAGCTAGAAGATGAAGTCAAGCAAGCCAAAGAAGGCACCGCTCGCGCCAACGCTGAAGCTTACAACGCACAAAAACGTATGGAACAAGAAGCGGATAAAAGCAAAAGATTTGCCCTGCAGAAATTTGCCAAAGAGCTGTTAGAAGTGGTCGATAATTTAGAACGCGCCATCGAAAATGCCCATGCAGATGACCCTGTCACTGAAGGGGTAAGATTGACTCATAAAGCATTGTTAGATGTATTGAATAAAAATGGCATCGATATGGTTGACCCACAAGGCGAGAAGTTCAACGCCGACTTGCATGAAGCGGTAGGGATTGACCCTGAAGCCGAAGCCGATATCGTCGGTACAGTTCTACAAAAAGGTTATAGTTTAAATGGTCGTTTGTTGCGCCCAGCGATGGTGCGCGTCGGACAGTAAGATGCAAAAGCTTGAGATTTTAGGTGTTAGTATTGAACAATAAGTTTATAACAGTGTAAAACCCTATTATTAATGGGGCTTTACACAAAAAATCACATAAAAGACAATATTTACCGCCTAATTGACTTGAAAAAATGAAGTCTCAAACCGATATAAAACAACAAGTGACCGATTAGATGTTGATAGTTATTCATAATCTAAGGTCTGATGATATAGAAGTTTTTATTTAAAAATAAATTAGGAGCAATTCATTATGGGTAAAGTAATTGGTATTGATTTAGGTACAACTAACTCATGTGTGGCAGTGATGGAAGGTGATAAAGTTAAAATCATCGAAAACGCTGAAGGTACGCGTACCACACCATCGATTGTCGCTTATAAAGATGACGAGATACTTGTTGGTCAGTCAGCGAAGCGTCAAGCGGTCACCAACCCAAATAATACGCTATTTGCTATTAAGCGTCTTATTGGTCGTCGCTTTGATGACAAAGTCGTACAAAAAGACATCGGCATGGTGCCTTATAAAATCGCCAAAGCTGATAACGGTGATGCATGGGTAGAAATCAACGGTAAGAAATTAGCGCCACCACAGGTTTCTGCTGAAATCTTGAAAAAGATGAAAAAAACAGCTGAAGACTATCTTGGTGAAGCGGTGACTGAAGCAGTCGTAACCGTACCTGCTTACTTTAACGATTCACAGCGCCAAGCAACCAAAGATGCCGGTAAAATTGCGGGCCTTGATGTAAAACGTATTATCAACGAGCCAACGGCTGCAGCACTTGCTTATGGCATGGACAAAAAGCAAGGCGATAGTACTGTTGCTGTATATGACTTAGGTGGTGGTACGTTTGACGTATCAATCATCGAAATCGCTGACGTCGATGGCGAGCAGCAGTTTGAGGTACTAGCGACCAATGGTGATACATTCCTTGGTGGTGAAGACTTTGACTCAGCGTTGATTGACTTTCTAGTCAGCGAATTCAAGAAAGACCAAGACGTTAACCTAAAAGGTGACTCTCTTGCGATGCAGCGTCTAAAAGAAGCGGCAGAGAAAGCAAAAATTGAGCTATCAAGTGCCCAAAGTACTGAAGTAAACTTGCCGTATATCACTGCTGATAGCAGTGGTCCTAAGCATTTGGTAGTGACTATTAGCCGCTCAAAACTTGAAAGCTTAACCGAAGAGTTAGTACAACGTACCATGGGTCCTTGTAAGATTGCCCTTGAAGATGCTGGTCTAAAAATCGGCGATATCGATGACGTCATCTTAGTTGGTGGTCAGACTCGTATGCCATTGGTACAGCAAAAAGTACAAGAGTTCTTTGGTCAAGAGCCACGTAAAGATGTCAACCCTGATGAAGCGGTTGCCGCTGGTGCTGCGATTCAAGGTGCGGTATTGTCTGGTGACAAAACCGACGTGCTATTGCTTGATGTGACGCCATTGACGCTAGGTATCGAAACAATGGGTGGTGTTATGACGCCCGTTATTGAGAAAAACACCATGATTCCTACCAAGAAATCACAGGTATTCTCAACGGCAGAAGACAACCAGCCAGCCGTAACGATTCAGGTTTATCAAGGTGAGCGTAAAATCGCTAACCAAAATAAACAGCTTGGTCGTTTTGATTTGACGGATATTCCACCAGCACCACGTGGTCTACCACAAATCGAAGTTACCTTTGATATCAACGCTGACGGTATCATGAATATCTCAGCGACTGACAAAGGTACGGGCAAAGCACAAAGTATCCAGATTAAAGCGGATTCCGGTTTGTCGGATGAAGAAGTTGAACAAATGGTACGTGATGCTGAGGCCAATGCGGCTGAAGATGAAAAGTTTGCTAACCTTGCGCAAGTGCGTAACGAAGCAGATGGTCGTATCCATGCCGTACAAAAAGCGTTAAAAGAAGCCGCAGATAAAGTATCTGACGATGAAAAATCATCAGTAGAGACGGCTATCTCTGAACTTGAAGCAGTTGCTAAAGAAGACGACCACGACGAAATCAAAGCCAAGCTTGAAGCATTAGACAATGCCTTCTTGCCAGTTAGCCAGAAGATTTATGCTGATGCAGGCGCTAGCGCTGAAGGTATGGATCCAAACCAGTTCCAACAAGGTGCGGATAATGCAGGCGAAAGTAATCAAGCAGACGACGATGTGGTTGATGCTGAGTTCACTGAAGTTGACGAAGATAAAAAGTAATATGATTGCTTAAATCAACGTTTATTTGATAGTTGATTATATAATAAAGAACGCATCTTTCGAGGTGCGTTCTTTTATTTTATAAAGTCTGTTAAAGCTAATGAGTAGGAAGTATTACTCAAAACCGATGGTTGTAACAAAAGATTTCATATAGCGCCCTTTGTAACCCGAAGGCTGACAAACACTTGCAAAAGTTAACTTTCTTACCATTAAACACTGACAGAGTTTTTGACATAGTTTGTTACTATGTATACATCGTTAGCAAACAAGGCGATATGGCGAAAAGCCCACATAAATAAATAACTTGTTTGTACCAATTAATTTTTAAGGAGCTACACATGAAAACTCTACAAAAAACACTACTTGCACTAGCAGCTGGTTCTTTACTAAGCATGGGTGCACAAGCAGCCGTATCTTATGGTAACGGCTATACTGGACAACCATACGTCGGCGTAAAAGTTGGTCAGTTTGACTTAGACGTAGACGGTGCTGATAAGCCAACTGCTTATGGCGTATACGGTGGTTACAACTTTGATCCTAACTTCGGTATCGAAGCTGAATACGTAGGCTCAGACGACGCTGATTTTGGAAGATCTGGTGATGTGAGTGCTAAGACTTATGGTGCTTACGGTACATACCGTTATGCTTTCCCAAATACTGGTCTATATGCTAAGGGTAAGTTAGGTGTTGCAAAGACCGAAGTTGATATCAGTGTTCCTGGCTTCTCAGATTCTGAAAGTGATACTAGTCTAGCTGGTGGTGTAGGTCTTGGATATTCAGTGAACCCTAACTTCAGCGTTGAAGCTGAGTATGACAAATTAGGTAGTGATGCTGACCTTATGACCGTTGGTGCACAACTTAAATTCTAATTAATTGAAATTTAAGTTCTATAATTAGTAGAAACTTAGTCACTAAAGACTTAGATTCTAATTAAAATAAAAAACGATCACTTCGGTGGTCGTTTTTTTATGCGTATAACTTTTAAGGCGTTGTTTGATAACAAAATGTGCTACATTGAAAGCTAGTTTGGCAAGAATAGGGAATATAACAATAATGGAGATGCTTTGGATGCTTGAACCTTGGCACTGGCTGGTATTAGGCTTTGTATTGCTAATCGTCGAGATGTTTGTGCCGACGTTTGCCAGCCTTTGGTTTGGGGCCGCGGCTATTATCGTTGCCGCTCTCTCATGGTTGATACCTATCTCTGTTTCCGTGCAAATCATTATTTGGTTGATACTTTCAGCTATATTTTTATTGGCATGGTTCAAATTTATCAAGCCTCTGTCTGTCGATCGTACTAAAGCGGGATTGGGCGGTAGTGTTATTATCGGTGAGACCGGTATGATTATCGTTGCTCCGCAACCTGAAAGGGCAGGCATGGTGCGCTTTAGTGTACCGATTGTCGGTGCCGCCGAATGGATGTGCCGTACGCGCGGAGAGCAAGTGGCAGTCGGTGATAGAGTGGTGGTAACAGATATAGTGGGTAATGAGCTGATTGTCAGTACGATGACGTCACAAGCAATGATGAATAAAAACAGTCAAATATAATAATAGGGGTGGAATATGGGAAGTTTTAGTATTGTTATGTTGGTTCTAGTCGTACTGGTCGTACTTACAGTGTTTAAAGGGGTTAGAATTGTTCCACAAGGCTATAAATGGGTTGTGCAGAGACTCGGTAAATATAGCCAAACCCTAGAGCCTGGATTAAACCTTATCATCCCTTATGTCGACAATGTGGCTTACAAAGTCACGACTAAAGATATCGTGCTTGATATTCCCTCGCAAGAAGTTATTACGCGAGACAACGTGGTGATTATCGCCAACGCCGTTGCTTATATTAATATCGTCCGTCCTGATAAAGCGGTTTATGGTATCGAAGATTATGAGTACGGTATTCGAAATTTGGTGCAGACCTCTTTACGTTCAATCATTGGTGAGATGGATTTAGACAGCGCTTTGTCGAGCCGTGATGAAATCAAAACCAAATTGAAATATGCCATCTCAGAGGATATCGCTGATTGGGGTATTACCCTAAAAACAGTAGAAATCCAAGATATTAACCCGTCTCAGACCATGCAAGCATCGATGGAAGAGCAGGCAGCGGCAGAGCGTTTACGCCGTGCCACCGTCACCCGTGCCGATGGTCAAAAGCAAGCCGCTATCTTAGAAGCCGATGGTCGTTTGGAAGCGTCACGCCGTGATGCTGAAGCGCAAGTGGTGTTGGCGAAAGGGTCAGAAGAATCTATTCGTCTGATTACAGCGGCAATGGGCACGGAAGAGATGCCAATCGTCTACTTATTGGGTGAGCAATATATCAAATCGATTCGTCAGTTGGCGGAGTCTGATAACGCGAAAATGGTGGTATTACCCGCTGACATTCTAAGTACAATCAAAGGCATGGTAGGTGATAAGCTTAAAGTTTAACTAAGCATATTTTAAGCGTATTTAAATCTTTTATAAAAATAGTCAGTGAGCGTTTTACGTGCTGGCTATTTTTTAACTTTGATTTGGCCGTAGTCATCTAAGTAGCTTTTTAGCGGGCGATGTTTTTTGTTTAATAATAAAAATATGCCTATGAAAATAAATGAATAAGGAAAATAATAATGACTAAGCAATATATGAATGCTGCCATCATTCCTATGAACGAATTTCCGCAAGGCAGCCCATTACCTTATACCGTGCTTGATGCGACGCATATCAATGCTGCCTATCCTGAGCAAAAATTAGAGATTCGTGGTGGTGGCTACGGTTCAGATGCTGCGGCACATCCAACCAATCCCAATCAATTTTACGTCCTGACCGATCGTGGTCCCAATGCTGACTTTGACGGAATTGCTGGTAAGGGTAAGCAGTTTCTCGTACCAAACTATACGCCATCTATTGGACTGTTTGAATTGCAAGCTGATGGCAAAATTATCAAAGTAAAAGAAATAATTCTAAAAGATAGCAATGGCAATCCTATCTCCGGGTTACCAAACCCAAATGCTTTTGGTGGCACTAATGAAGTACCTTATGATGTTAACGGTCAGCCGATGACGGTTAATCCGGAACTGCCTTTTGATGCAGTGAGCAATCCTATCAAAACCGATATTAATGGTTTGGATCCTGAAGGGTTGGCAGCGCTTAAAGATGGCAGTTTTTGGATCAGTGATGAATATGGTCCGCACCTTGTGCATTATGATGCCAATGGGTTAGAAATTGGGCGTATCAATGCTTTTGCCAGTGATGAGCGTAATAATGTGATGGTTGATGGTAAGACACTTTTGTTACCGACAGAGTTTACCAAACGCCGTGCCAATCGCGGTATGGAAGCGTTAACGATTACGCCCGACCAAAGCACGCTGGTCGGTATCATGGAGTCATCCATGGATAATCCCGATAAGTCAGGGCGTAGCTCTAGTTTAGTACGTATGGTAACGATTAATTTAGTTTCGGGGCAAATAGCGCAGTATTTATATCGATTGGATAATGCACAGCACGTGACTTCTGGTATCGTGGCGCTTAGTGACCATGAGTTTTATTTAATAGAACATGATCGCAAATTTCCGCTACAAGATGAGACGGCACAAAAACTCATTTATAAAGTAGATATCGCGCAAGCAACAGATATTGAAACTATTTTAAATGATGAAAGTGTTAAACAGGACGATACGCTTGGCTTGACCATTAATAGCCAAACACTTGAGCAGTTTATTGCCGCTGACGAAAAAAAATGGCAAATGCTTGAAGATATAAACATCACGCCCGTTAAAAAAACCTTGGTCGTCGATGTGCTAGCGAGCTTAGATTATCCGCATGATAAGCTTGAAGGGTTGTGGTTACGGCAAGATGGCTCATTGGGTTTACTCAATGATGATGATTTTGCGATGACAGATACGGATATAATCAATCCGAAAAGTAGCGTTGAACATAAATATCTCGATAAGGAAAAAACGATAATAGATGCCAATCGCTTATATCTAGTTATGCCGACAGAGTAAAGCGGACTGATTTACCATAAATTCATTTACTATAAAAAAGTCGTATTGATTGCAAAATATAAAAAAGACCTCGCACGTGAGGTCTTTTTTTTATTAATAATAGTGGTTTAAGAAGTCTTAGATAACTTTAGAAAAGCGATTTTTATGTTTTTTCTCAAGATATTCATCGAACACCATGGCGACATTACGACCCAATAGACGACCTTTTGGCAGGACGCGAATACCAGCAGCATCCATATCAATCAGGCGGTCGTCTTGCATTTGACCCAGTTGCTGAATTTCATCAATAAAGTAGGTAATGGCATCGATACCGAACTTCTGATTGACGTCTCTAAAGTCGATATAGTCGTGACACAATAAATTCATAATCACGTATTCACGCAGACGATCTTTAATCGAGGTCTTAATCACCTTGACCGCTGGCATGATCGCTGGATTATCACGCGCCGCATCGATGTTTTCTTTATATACCTGCAAATCCGTATGATTTTGTAGGATATAGCTGCTATTGGCATTAGAGATTTGACTGATTGACGACACCCCAAAGCCTAATAAATCGCAATCGCCCATGATGGTATAACCCTGAAAATTACGGTGTAACTTGCCTTCGCGCTGGGCGATAGCAAGCTCATCATCAGGTTTAGCAAAATGGTCGATACCGATATATTGATAACCGGCTGCGCTCAAGGTATTGATGGTATTACCGAGCATGGTAAGCTTGGCAGCTGGTGTCGGTAAATCTGCCTCTTTGATTTGGCGTTGAGATTTAAAGCGTTCAGGCAGATGGGCATAATTAAAGACCGATAAGCGGTCGGGTGCCATCTCGATAATGCGGCGTACCGTGGTATCTAAGGTCGTTGGCGTTTGATGCGGTAAACCGTAAATCAGATCGACGTTGGTAGAATGGAAGCCCAATCTACGCGCTTCAGCAAGCACATTCTCAATCAGTTCAGCAGAGTTGATACGATTGACCGCGATTTGTACTTTTTCATCTAAGTCTTGCACGCCCAAACTCACGCGGTTAAAACCCAAGTTGCGCAGTACTGTTAATGTCTCGTCGCCCAACTCACGCGGATCGATTTCAATAGAGTAATCGCCTTGGTCTTCTGGCAAAAATTCAAACTGGGTCTGTAAAAACTTCCAAAGTTGTATCAACTCATTATCTTGTAAAAAGGTTGGCGTACCCCCACCGAAATGCAGCTGTTTGACCAATGGTTTTTTACCGTCGGCTGGTGTTTTTAATAAGCTACGTTTGTGCTTAATTTCTGCCATTAAATATTCTAAATAATCACCGGCGTCGCTGTTCTTTTTGGTAATAATTTTATTACAAGCACAGTAATAGCAAAGATGACGACAAAACGGAATATGGAAATACAGCGATAGCGGTGCATGGGCTTCGCGCTCTTGCAGAATTTTGGTCTCAAGACCTTCTGGCATTGGTGAGAATTCTAAAGCGGTCGGGTAGGAGGTATAGCGCGGCCCCGAGCGATTGTATTTATTAATAATCTCTTCGTCGAATGCGGGTAGCTGCTTACTGGTAATGCTACCACGGGTACTCGCATATGGATTGGGCGTCTCAGCTACAGGGCGTGCTGTTGTAGGCTGCTCGTTGGTAAGCGTAGAAGGGTTTTGGGTGCTATTGATATCGGATGGTTCTGACATGCGAGATTCCTCGGTTTGACGGTATAAATCGCCATTATTTACGCGATGAGCGCATGGCTTTTTTATTCGGATAATTGCTTTACTAAGTGGGATTTTCTAAATACATTTTTGCTAGAAATTAGGTTGCTCTGAGTTGCGTTAAGACAAGCTATATGGCTCATTAAGCAAGCTAAATGGTCCTGTTAAATATCGATGCTAAATATTAACGCTAAGTAGTAACGCTAAATAGGTGATAAGCAGTATAACAAATCATGGGTTATAGTGGCATGGACGGCAAGTTTTCGTATATACCCATAAAGTTGTATTGTTATCTGGAATAAAAAAAGACTTCAGGATTAACCTAAAGTCTTTTTTATTAAACTTAACAATTTGGCTAGGGCGTGTCCCCATTTTAAAAATGGTGATAGAAATGAGATAAATTGCAGCCAAACAAGGAAAATAGCGCAGTTAATATCGGGATATTACCCAGCTATTTGGCGAAGTTTGGCAAAATTTAGCCATTTTTAGCTCATTTAGATGTCCATCGATTGAATTGAGGACATGCCCTAGGATTATTCTCTTAATTTAATTACTTCTCCAACGGCTTGTTTGGAGATTTCGCTACTGCTAAAAGGCACGCGAATCCACTCTTTCTTCGAGTAACGACGAGTCTGATCACGATGGTAAGGGCGCGTAGTATCTCCTGATTGTGAATAGGCAAGCAGCGCCTCTACGACAGGACCTTTAGCATCAAAAGTCACCGCTTGCATGTAAGTTGGCCCATTATTAATAATATAATTACCAGCCTCATTAACTCCTGCACCTCGTGCAACGTTAAAGATACCCTCGCTACCATAACCACCATGCATAGGGATACGCTGATTGTTCTTGCCAGCATCTAGCACATATTGTAGTTCACCCAAGCTTGCATCAAGTGCAATGCCCTTATTTTGGAAATAGGCAATCGCATCGCCTAAGGCTTGACGAGTCTGTGCGGTGATTTTTAGCTCGCGAGGCGTATTGACAGGGTCTGCCTCGTTAAAGGGTACTTTAAACGAATCATTTGTATATTCGGTAAAACCAGCTTTGCCCCAAAACTCTCTAAACACATGCGCGCCTCGGCTATCGATGTTGTTGCGACGATCCCAATTACTCAAGATGCTACAGGCTTGTTTGCCATCGATAGTTCCGCCACCTGTCAGAGGCAACATAGCGTTTGCGTTACAATCTGCTAAAACATCATCGAGAACCAACTCGGCAGCATAGCTACGATTGCCATAAACAACGTCTTGCATATTGGCTAAGGTAAAAGTATTGCCACCCAAGCTATCTGAGTTATCAAGACGGTCTAAAACCTGCTGAAATGCCATACGTGTGCGCAAAGAAAGTGGCACGCCCTCTGGGCTAGTTGCACTAGGGAATGGCGTTAAACGACGACGTAGCAGCGGTGAAAATCCTGTTAATGGCTCATCTAAATTACTCAACCAATAAGTATCGTTTGAGTTAAGCACATAGTCATCACGAATTAAGAAAGGCAGATTTGAGCGCCCAAAAATACCTGCTTGCGGCGAATCAGCATCATTACCCCATTCGCAATCCGCTTTGCTACCGTCTAATGCTGGTAGACCAAAACTTACGATGGCTTGTAAATAAGGCTTGCCAGCAGTACAACTCGTGAGTTTTTGAGCGGTGACATGCGGCACGGTTGAGATATCAGCATAAAGCGCTTTACCATAGCGGTCGGTGGCAATGGTATTAACAAATCCTAGTCCAACCTGATCTTGCATTCTATCAACTAAGTCCTCGACACTGGTGGCTTTATTCATGCTGCGCCACTGGTTCAGTGAGCGGGCATTTTCGGCCGCAGCATCACGGATGGTAAAGGCGATATTGTTCGCGCCCCAAGCTGGCAGTAAGCCATTGACTTGATTGACGGCTATCATAGGACCAAAATGTGAAGAATAAACCGATCTGACCAACGTCTGATTATTTGGTAATTGAATAGTGACGTCATCCTTTTGAATATCACGTTGCTCAACGACACCCTTACTATTGGTATAGTTGTACTTCATTGGATCGCCGTTTACTAGGCTGAGTTGATAAAGTGTGAAGCGTTTGGCGGTAGAAACCGTATGACTCCAAGCAACGTCTTTATTAAAGCCAATATTGGGGAAGGGCTGTCCTTGCTGTCCGGCGCCCATGACATCAAGCTCGCCCGGCATGGTCAAATGGAACTCGTAAAAGCGCTGTAGACCATCCCAAGGCTCATGGGGATTACCATAAAGGATACCGCTCTTGGTGCCCGTGACTTCACTGCCAAAGGCGTAGGCGTTGCTACCACCATCGGTCACATTGATGGTGCTCATATCAAAGTCAAAGCCTGAGGCCAAATCCGCTGCCGATTCTGACGATAAGTCGTTCTCTGGTTCTATAGACATAGAGCGCATTCGAGAGCTGCCCATGATGCCCTTTGCTACAGTCGGCGTCGCAGTGGCGATAGGCGTAACAAAGTTTGATAGACCACCGCGCAAATTAGCCTTACCGTAAAGCGCTAGCAAATCATCGGTCTTAATTTCGCGAACCCATTCAGCACCAGCGCAGTCAGGATCGATATTGTCGACCCCTTTATCACGTAAATAGCGGCTATAACCCGCGGCATAACCTGCTACCGCATCCAAAACCTCAGGCTCTTGCGCGTCTAAAAACTGTTTACGCTTAACGTCTGAGTTGTACCAAGTATAAAAGACATCACTATCAACATCCCCTTTATCACCCAAATAACGCATACTCTGACCTTTCGCTATCACGATTTCGCGTGCCAGTGAGCAGATATTATCTTCGGCAAAGGCATAACCAACGCCGTACCCCAGCCCTTTATAGTCTTTGGCGGTAATGTGCGGTATCCCAAACTCAGTGCGCTGAATATCCGCCTCATAAGTCTTATCACTATCTGTATTGCCATTAAAATTATCATTATCCGAACAGCCAAACAGTCCCAACGAGACTGCCATCGTCAATAGCGTGAGTGTGTGTACACGCCGATTAAGCACGTTGATGCTCATAATCCTACCCATCCATGGTTAATTACGATTATATAAAGCGCTGGCAAAAACCCACCATCAAGCTTTAAGTGTCAATAAATTCCTTTTATTGCCATGCTTTTATGTCTTATATTGCATTTTCATGCGTGATGATAGATAAGATAAATTAAAAAGCATTTATCAATCATATAACAATTTCAAACCTCTATACTAGCGAATAAACCAACGGAATTAATGGCTGACATTTAGTTTAAAGATACACAGAAATGCCATTTATATAGCTAAATAATATGCTAGGAACAATATTGTTTAAACGAATTAATAAAAACTAAAACACGACATTTGCGCGCTGATTAATAATACTCTATTATCGATAAATATCTATATTAGGAAACGCTCATGTCGTTTGCCCAAGTCTATACGCGCTCAGTTGTCGGGCTGCATGCACCGCAAGTTATTATTGAGGTGCATTTATCGCAAGGCTTGCCAGCGCTGACCATTGTCGGTTTGCCTGCTGCTGCCGTGCGTGAGAGTAAGGATAGGGTGCGCTCAGCGATTTTGAATTCGGGCTTTCAATTCCCTAATCGGCGCTTGACGATTAATCTAGCACCAGCAGACTTGCCAAAAGATGGAGCCAGACTGGATCTCCCTATTGCTATTGGTATCTTGGCGGCGAGTGATCAGTTAGATCCAGAAGTATTGTCAGGGTTTGAGTTTATCGGAGAGCTTGCGCTCAATGGTGAGCTGCGACAGGTGAGTGGTAGCTTGGCGGTAGCGCGGGCAATAAAAGCAGAGTCGATAGTGGTAAAGTCTGCAACAGCTGATGAACAAGCGCCGCACCAGTTACGGCAATTACGGCAATTACGGCAATTAATAGTACCGATTGATAATGGTGCAGAGGCAAGCCGTGTCGATGGCGTCGAGATATTAGGCGCTCAAAGCCTAAAAGCAGTTTGTGGTCATCTGCAGTCGTTAGCAGACCCAAGTGTAACTTTTGAGAGGTTGGAGATAGTCGCGCCCAGTCCGGCGCAGCATCATGCTGGCTATAAAGTAGATTTAGCCGATGTAAAGGGTCAGCATCATGCGCGGAGGGCATTAGAGATAGCCGCTGCAGGTGGTCATTCGCTATTATTTACCGGGCCACCCGGTTCAGGCAAGACTTTGATGGCATCACGGCTACCAACTATTTTGCCGGACTTGAGTGACGAAGACGCATTAGAAGTTGCTAGTACCTATTCGGTGGCAGACAGCGACTACGATTATGGTACGCGCCCATTTCGCCAAGTTCATCATACTATATCTGCGGTAGCTTTGGTCGGTGGTGGTTCTCGTCCTAAACCTGGTGAGATTACGCTTGCGAATCGAGGAGTTTTATTTTTGGACGAGCTGCCTGAGTTTGATCGGGCGGTGTTAGAGGTATTGCGTCAGCCGTTAGAGGCCAAACAGATCACCATTAGCCGCGCTAATTCACAGATGACCTTTCCCGCTAATTTTCAATTGGTAGCAGCGATGAATCCATGCCCGTGTGGCTATGATGGTGACGGCTCAGGACGATGTCGCTGACAACTACAAATCTAAATGATAATTACAAAATTAGATGATAATTACAACTATAATTGATAATATGTATAAGCTTACATTTGAGACAAAAATTGGTGAAATAAGTTTAAAATTATATTAATCAAACGAAATTTGTATAAATTAGAAAAGGTTTTATTGTGAAGATAATATTTGAGAACGAGCGCTTTGAAAATAATTATTTTATAAATAAAGCACTATATAGGTTGGAAGCGATTGAAAATATTAGCAAGCATGAGCCGTTTGAATTTTTAAGAGTCAAATTTTTTAAGTTGCACGAAACAGTGTCAATAGATAAGTTAAAGAGTCATGAATCAACTGGAAATTACAACAAATACTTCGATTCTATTGGGGCAAAATTTAGTGCAAGATTAATCAGTGTAGACATAAGGGTTGAGTACTTATATCTTATGTCAGCAGGCTCTATTTGGAAGGCTAAAGGCTCTAAATCTATCGAAAAAGTTTTTGAGCCTATTACCTCAGAAACTATCGAAATTGGTATAGAACGAAATAGATGTGTTCAAGAAGATGTCTATAAATCATTGAATACTTCTGCTAAATTTAATCCTCTTAATCTAAATAATAAATTACCCTTATTAGCTATTTCAGATTCTTTCGTTGAAGGTAAAAACACTACGGTACTTATTCCTTACTCTGAAATTGTTAGACATTATTTTTCTGCATCAAAATATTTTATTTCTAAATTGTTTGAAGAAGATAGAATAGTGGAGTTAGCTGAGCTTATTGGAAGCTTGGAAGACAACTCTGATATTTGTTCGGTAAAGCTTAATAGCAGACATTTTCTTGATAGTGATGTTCCATTCATAGCTCGAGCTTTATTGGACAAGACGACACTTTTCGCAATGCGATCAATTCATAGTCGTGCCAATAATGCTTTAAATCATTCAGAACAAAAGGGTTATTATCATAGGTTGACTGGATTACCCTTAGAAACAACTTTACCTTTCAAAGATAAAACTAAACTTGACGTTATAGGACACTACTTAAATATAGAAGGTAGTGAAGATAGGTTCTTTTTAGTACGCAAAATTCAAACTTGTCACCACTCTTGGCCATTTAAAAAATTAAATATTATTAGTGCCGAAACATTTAAAGATCGTGAGAGAGAAGAATACGAAGTTAGAGTATCTAAGGAACAAGCAACGGTAGAAGAAGATCAAATAGAATTGACTGCTGGAGACAGACCAAGTGCTAATAAGACCGAATTAGTTATAGAGCTTGATCAAAGTGCACGTTTTCCGTTTCTCAACACATTACCAGTTCAAAAGAAACATGAGCAGGATGGCAAAGAAGAGACTGTTTATAATGTTATAGGTATCAGCCAAGTGACTCTACAGGATAATGAAGCTGTAAATAAAGGATCTCTAGGTCAAGAAAATTACATAAGAAATAATCCAATTAACCCTGTACAAATAACTCCTGAAAGAGGGCCAAGTGAAATTAAATCTCTTAATGAAATTTCTGAGATCTTTCACGAAATTGAGTCAGCAAACGAGAATTGGCGTGTTACGGCCCTACCACTAAATCATACTGATAATACTCATCCTTATGGGTTATTTGATTTTGAAGGCACAAAATGGTCTGAAGTTTATGAGAGAAATCGAAAAGGACTACTACTAAGAGTTGAGATAAGAGACAGGGCTGTACTGTACTGCTTAGATATTGAGCCTTATAAAAGTGCAACATTTAGCTTATTTTTGTTTACAAGCCCTATACAAGGTACGAATGAGATGAACCTAGCTGGTATCATAAACACAATTAGTGAGAGCCGTGGTAAAGGGATTAAGTCAATTTTAGAGTCTAGGTTTAAAATTGTAGAACCTTTGAAACATATTAGTTATGTTAATAATCCTATCGAAAATAGAATTGTTAATAAAATCAATGAAATTATTTAGTAAATAAATTTAAAAAATTAAATAAATAATTTGATTGTGAACCAAATTTTAATCATTTCACGCTATAACTAAGTAAGGTAATATGGAAAATTCAATCAACTACAAATAATTTTATTAAAATAGTAGCCTGGCATCTAATACTGATAAATAAGTCTTGCTTTGAATATATGTTGATAGCATAATTTCCCTATAATAATCTTGGTGAACTTATGTACACATATCTTGCTACTGTTAATCAAAATCGTTTTGTCAAACATCTGTTACCTATCAGCATAGCAGCCATATTAGGTATAATCAGTCCATTAGCAACAGCAGAAGATATCTTACCCTCTGCCGTTGGCGTTAATACTATTACCCCTGAGCAATTTCAACAACAGCGCACCGAGGCCTTAAAACAACAACAGCTGTCCAGGCCCAACGTCAACATTGATACGACTGAGTTTCAAATTACAACGTCATCTGTTAATCCAAATACTGATCCTGCCTCCACCCCTTGCTTTGACATCAATAATATATATCTCACTGGTGAGCTAAGCGCCCAGTTTAACTTTGCTCTGCGGCCCTATACCTCAGGCCAAGAATCGATGTTAGGTCGTTGTCTATCTGTTAATGATATCAACCAGCTAGTCACTAATGTTCAGAATCGTATTATTGAAAAAGGTTACGTGACTACGCGTGTGCTGGTTGATAATCAAAACCTTAAATCAGGTAATTTATTCCTCACCCTTATTCCTGGTCGTATTGATCAGATAACGCCTATCGATATAAAAGCGTCTCGTCCTATCTATATTGACAATACCGGCAACCCTGCTAACTTTGCTCCTGCCATGCCGATGCGCTCAGGTGACCTGCTTAACGTACGTGATATCGAACAAGCGCTTGAGAACTTCAAACGTGTACCCACCGCTGATGCGGATTTCTCTATTGTGCCAAGTAGCCGTATGAGTACCCCAGGCTACAGTGATATTAAAGTCAAATGGCAACAGGATAGGCGCTGGCGTCTCTCGGCCTCAGTAGATGACTCAGGACAAGATAGCACTGGTGTTTACCAAGCCAACGTCACGCTGTCCCTTGACAATCCGACATGGCATAACGACTTGCTTTATGTGTCGTATAACCGTGATTTGGACGGTGGTAATGAAGATAGTGATGGTAGCGACGGCTATAACCTCGGCTATGTATTGCCTATCGATAATACGCTAGTCACCCTAACGCATAGCGGCTATAACTATGATCAAACTATCGCAGGTGTCAATCAAGACTATGTCTATAGCGGTGAGTCCTACAATACTGATCTCTTGGTATCGAAACTCGTGCATCGTGATAATCACAGTAAAACCTACCTAAAAGCTGGCAGCTTTGCCAAGCAGCAAAACAACTTTATCGATGATACTGAGGTGGAAGTACAGCGTCGTCGCACCGCAGGCTATAAAGTCGGTGTGGGCTATGAGACGGTGATTGGCAAGACGCAGTGGCTAGGCGATATTATTTATCAGCGCGGTACAGGTGCCTTTGATGCCATTGATCCGCCTGAAGCACTATTTAATGAAGGTAGTGCGCGTGCTGGTATCATCAAAACAAATATTGATGTCAATCGAGAAATGGCGATTGCTAAGCAAGCTTTAAATTATCGCGCCACATTTAGAGGTCAATATGCCACTGAAGCATTAGTGCCCAACGAGAGGTTTATCATCGGTGGTCGCTACAGTGTGCGCGGCTTTAATGGGGATCGCAGTTTAAGCGGCGATCATGGCGCATTACTTAGACAAGAGCTGAGCGCTTATTTAGGCGACAGACCCCATGCCATTTATGCAGGTATTGATGCAGGATACGTCAAGCTTGATAACGAGGTGCAAGATGATTTACTGCTTGGTAATCATTTGATTGGTGGTGTGGTTGGTGTTAAGGGTTATGTGACCCCACTACGCACAAGCTATGATCTGTTCGCAGGCTATCCACTTAATCAGCCTGATAACTTTAGTGATAAAGACTGGGTGACTGGCTTTAGTTTAGGCTGGCAGTATTAGCTTTATATTTGAAAACAAAATAGTTATTAAAATTAAATAGTTGCATGACTCTATTATACCCAAGGACATCTTTATGAATAAGCAATGCTATCGAGTTATCTTTAACAAAGCCCGTGGTATGCTTATGGTGGTGTCCGAGGCCGCACGTTCTCATGGTAAAACCAGTAATACAAGTGAGGGTGGAAGCAATATTAGTCAAGTCGCTGGTAGTTCTCAGATTAATAGTCAGACGGCTGGTCACACTGATGCTTCTAATAGCAATAGTAGCAGTTATCAAAGTAGCAAATTAATTACGCTAAGATCACACCTTTTATTAGCATTAGGGCTAGCTACTATCGTGGCAACAACGGCCCATGCTGATGCCACGAACATAGTCGCTGATCGCAATGCAGCGGCTAACAATCAAGCGGTGATAATCAACACCTCAAGTGGTAAGACGCAGGTCAATATCCAAAGTCCAAGTGCGGCTGGGGTCTCACGTAACGTCTTTAGCCAATTCGATGTTGGCGCTGATGGCGCTATTTTAAATAATAGCCGTGTCAACGCGCAAACTCAGCTTGCGGGTTGGGTTGAGGGTAATCCCTATCTCGCTCGCGGTGAAGCTCGGGTCATTCTAAACGAAGTCAATTCAAGCGATCCGAGTCGCTTATCTGGTTTCACTGAGATCGCAGGCGGACGAGCTGAGCTGATCATCGCTAACCCTGCTGGTATTACTTGCGCAGGTTGTGGCTTTATCAATGCCGCGCGCACGACGTTAACGACGGGTAATGCCCTAATGGATCAAGGCCGCGTGACAGGCTTTGATATAAGAGAAGGTAATATTCGTGTCGATGGTGATGGCTTAGATAGCAGTACTTCAGACTATACGCAAATACTCGCAAAAACCACCCAAATTAATGCGGCGGTTTATGCCAAAAATTTAGACGTCATTACGGGTAGCAATCAAGTCAGTTACGAGGCTGATGGCGCAGATTCGATTATTACTTCTAGAGGTTCTGATGGTAGCAATCAAGCCACAGGCGTTGCGCTCGATGTCTCAGCACTCGGGGCGATGTATGCGGGCAAAATTCGTCTTATCGGTACTGAAAAAGGGATGGGCGTGACCAATGCGGGTAGCATTATCGCCTCAAACGCAGGTGGATTACAGCTTGATTACAACGGTAACCTCATTAATTCAGGTACGCTATCCTCTAAAGAAGCGCTGAATATCAAACAAACGGGTAGTATCGATAATTCGGGTACTATCAGTAGCAGTCAAAAGACCATAACTTTAGACAGTCAAGACTTGATTAATTCAGGTTTAATCAGTAGCTACGACCAGACTCAAGCAGTCATTCAGCAACGTATTGAAAACTCTGGAACTATCAGTAGTGGACAGCTTGATATAAAGACGGTTAATCTTGATAACACGGGTCTAATTGAGCAGACAGGTACGGGTAAGCTACAAGTACAAAGCCAAAAACTTATTAATCAAAATCAGGCGATTATTGGGCAAGCACTTTATGACAATCAACCCATAGCGACAACGCCAAGTGTCAATTCTGCACCCAGTACGGCTAATACTGGTGCGCAAAATCAGGTCGTAGACAATTCTAAAAACTCAAATCCACCTACTAATCCTGACGTCCCACCCACCTTTCCTGTTCTAGCGCCAGTTACTACTGATGGCTCAATCACAGCCACTACTATTAGCAACAAGACTAGCAATGCGCGAATTACTGCTAACGGTCAACTAAAGGTACAAGCAAGAGACATTGGTAATTTGGATAGATCAAGTATAGCCGTCGATACGCTTATTACCGACAATCAGCAAGTGAATAATCGCTTAAACAATAATAATAGCCGTATTCAGGTGAGTAATGCTGACTGGAATTTGGCAAGATTTGATAACAGGCAAGGTCAGATAATCAGTCAACAAGGCTTTAATATCACTAGCCAACAAGGGATTGATAACACAGCGGGTGTCTTAGCCAGTCAAAAAAGTATTACGCTTAATACTCAAGGCAATATCAATAACACCAAAGGTTTGATGCAAGGGCAAACGGTAACCACTCAAGCGGCTCAGCTTGATAACACTGAAGGCAAATTATATGCAGATGATACACTTGATCTCACTATTAGCGGTAAGCTTAATAACACTCAAGGTGTTATAAGTGCCAAGCAAGATGTCAGTATTGACAGTCAATCGCTGCTCTCTCAAAACAAGGCGCTTATCCGTAGCGGTAAAGCAATAGATATTAAAATCAAAGATCGATTAGATAATCTGGATAATTCAACTATTGCATCAGGCTCTAGACTCTCTATTCAAGCAAAAGATACCGCGCAAGATGCCACTTCAAAGACCATTGCTGGTATGAGTGAGGATGGTACATTATTGACTAATGAATACGATTTAACGATTACTAGTCGAGATAAACAAAGCAATCAAGGCCAAATTATTGCTACTGGTAACTTAGTTATGACAGGTGGTGAGTTAGATCTAAATAAAGCCACTTTGCAAGCCAAAAATATCGAGTTATCTGCAAATACTGGCGATATTGACCTGAGTTATGGCAAAGTCTACGCTGATAATAAAACGACGTTAAACTCTGTAAAAAATACCAATTTAAGTAATGGCGAAGTATCAGCCAATCAGATCGATATCTTGGCATCGAGTATAGACAATACTCAAGGTAGTCTCTACGCCGATTCCACGATTAGTCTAAACCAAACAAACGCAAACGGGGTGCTAACCAATAATTCGGGCACTATTCGTAGCAAAGGATTGCTAGATATAAGCTTTGATACCGTCAAAAATACAGGTAAGAATTCTTTATTACTCTCTGATGAAGCAATAAAGATTACAGCGCAGCAAGTTAGCAATAGCGATCAGCTAGATGGTAAAAACTTTACTGGAGGTATACAAGCACCAAATATTACTATCAACGCTAAAACCTTGAATAATGCACAGGGTTATATCAGCGCTAATACTAGTGATCTACGGGTCTCACAAAATTTGCAAAATACCCAAGGCTATATTTATGGTGGAGAATCTCTAAATATAGGTGATGGTATAGATGTCGAGGAGCAAAGCTTAGTACTGTCTAATACTGCTGGAGAACTAAGAAGTGATAAAAATATCACAGTGATTGCTGATCAATTTAGCAATGCTAAAGGCTCCGTTATCAGTCAAGGCGATGCCAGTATTGCTCTCAAGCAAGACTTTACTCATCAAGCAGGTGATACCCTGCAAGTTAGTAATCAGTTATCTATTCGAACACTAGGTAATCTTAGTAATCAAGCTGAGCTCAAAGCAGGCAATAAGTTGGTTCTGCAAGCGAATAATATCACTAACGATAGTGATGGCAAGATAGTTAGTGATGAGCTTAATATCACTGCGACCAATACGTTGCATAACAAAGGGTTAATCAACGCTAATGACTTGACGCTCCAAGCTAATTATCTAGATAACGATAGTGCAAAAATCTATGGTACCCAAGTATTGATTAAAGCAAATACGGTAAACAATCAAGGTGGTCGTTCAAACCCTAAAGGCGCTATTATCGCCTCAAGAGGTAATATGGTGATCATTGCTGATACGATCAATAATCAAAGTGGTGCTGTCACTAATAGTAAAGCGCAAGATAATGCATGGATACTAAGCAATGGTAACTTAACCATTGGCGGTGCTATCGATGACAAGGGTGTCATTACGGCCAATGCAAAAGAGGTCAATAATCTCAGCGGTCGTATTGAATCGTTTGGCGATATGTCAATTAGTGCTGACAAATTGATCAATAAAAATCTATCGTTTAAAACTGAGATCCAAGAGGTTGAAGGTAGTGAGAATCAAAAGACATTCATCATACCTGAAGGCACCGCCACTAAAATACCTTTAGATAAATTAAAGTGGGAGTCTTGGAGTCGTGCGGGTCAGTATAGATACGCTGAGGATAAAGACAATGTTATCGAAGAAGGTCAGCTGGGTCAGTCACCAATACCTAACGCGACTAGTTGCAGTGATGGGGAAAATAGCGTTTGTACGCTGAACTATACGAATGACGATCCTGTCTGGGCATACTTTGAGCTGACACCGCCCAACAGAGAAGCGCCACCAGCGCCTAACCTCACTGAACCAACACCACCTTTAGGTCAAGAAAGCTGTAGCGATCCTACCAGTGCAGCTTGCAGTGCTTACAATAATGCTTTTGAGCAGTATCAGCAGCAGCAAAAAGAGTACGATGCTGCCCTACAAGCTTACGATGCTGAAGTAGGTAGTTGGGAGGCGCAAGATAGTGACAAGTACGAAGCACTCGTTAACGCTATTCGTGCCTACAATGAAGGATATGGAAGGATTGAGATCAGAAAATGGACGCAAATCATAGTCAATGAAAAACAAAAACAAAGTGTAGTACTAGACTCAGCACCTGCGCAGATCATTGCTGGTGGTAACCTCGCACTGAATACTGGCTATCTTCTCAATGACAAAAGTCAGATTCTGGCAGGCGGTCGTATTGATTTTGATGAAAGTGCCAATACTCTTGAGCAAACGGATGGTGAAGGTAAGTTACTCGTCATTCAAGACGGTACCAGTCAATATACTAAGTCGCGGTGGCGCGGTGGGTTTAAGCGTTATCATCAGCGTGATTATGATGACAAGATAGCTTATACCGATAAGCAAGAAACCAGCATCAAGTTACCTGTAGCGCGATGGGAGCAGTTTGCTGATCTATCCCCATCCTCACAAGATACGATTGCCGTTGACAATCAGGTCAATGGTAATGGCTCATTAGTAGCAGGTCTACAAGGCGGTGCTGCTCCTACCAATAATACCTCAATTACCGTAGCCGTTTCCCCATCAGGCGATGAGATTAGAAGTGTCGATGGTGCGACTAGCTTACCTAATAGCAGCCTCTACACTATCGATGCTGATAGTACCAATAGCTACTTAGTAGAGACGGATCCTGACTTTGCCAATTATCGTAACTGGCTCACCTCAGATTATATGTTACAGCGTCTCAAACTTGATCCTAACATTACTCAAAAACGCTTGGGTGATGGCTATTATGAGCAGCAATATATTCGCGACCAGATCATGATGCTGACGGGGCGTTACTACTTAGGGAATTACAGCGATCAAGATCAGCAGTACAAAGGTCTTATGGATGCAGGGGTGACTACCGCGCAGAGACTAAATCTACGTCCAGGTATCGCTCTCACAGCAAGCCAAGTTGCTGCTCTAACCAGTGACATCGTCTGGCTTGAGCAGCAGCAAGTCACGCTAGCAGATGGTAGTATACAGACTGTACTTGCCCCCAAAGTTTATGTGCGAGCTAAACAAGGCGCTATTAGAGGCGATGGCAGCTTTATTGCCGCCGTCCAAGTCAATATCAATCTCAATGAAGACTTAAACAACCAAGGACTTATTGACGGTTATAAAACGCTTAACGTAACCGCTAATAACGTCAATAATACCAATGGCGGTCGCTTAAGTGGAGCCGATGTTCGAGCCAACGCTGATAATGCAATTAGCAACATCGGCGGTACTATTTATGCCGATAACACCTTAGGACTAAGTGCTGCTAGCATCACTAATGCTAGCAGCACTTATAGTACTAGCACTCAGCTTGGCGCAAGCACCTCTACTCGCACAGGTATCGATCAAGTAGGATCAATTAGTGTTGGCAGTGGTCTTAAAGGTCAAGTCGATGCTAATGGCAACCCCTTAACCACCTTATCTATAACAGCCAAGAATGATATCGTGTTTGCCGCAGGGGTTGCTAGTAACCAAAGCGGCAACACGCAAATCCTCTCAGAGGATGGCGATGTCACCTTCAATGCGATTAACACTGGCAATGAGATCCGCGCTATTAAAGATGCTAATAACTACTACACTGATGGTCAAACCCAAGACATTGGTAGCCGTGTTACCAGTGATGGTGACTTGACGATAGCGGGCAACAACGTCACAGGTGTCGCCACGACTCTTAACAGTCAAACGGGTAATACGGGCATCTATGCTAAGAACGATGTTAGCTTTACCGAAGGACGCGCCACTACAGACTTCTCAACCGCTAGTAAAATGAGCAGCAGTGGCTTCTTAAGTAAGAAAACGACTCAAGAGCGTTTCAACAGTGAAAGTGACAATGCGATCAATAGCAATATTGAAGGCAATACCGTCTCTATTCAAGCGGGTAATAACATCAGCCTAACGGGCACTAACGCCATCAGTGATCGCGGTACTGCACTTAGCGCTGGTGATGATATCAATATACTAGCGGCACAGAATACCTCAAGCGAAAGCAGTAGCACTCAAGTCAAAAAGTCAGGCATGTTTGGTACAGGCGGTGCCAGTATCACTATCGGCAAACAACAAACGGATGATAGTAATGCTCAAACCGCACTAACCAATACCGCAAGCAATGTCGCTGCTCTTGATGGCAATGTCATTATCAGCGCAGGGGGCAAATATCAGCAAACGGGTAGCAACCTGATTGCTGGAATGGGTGCAGATAGCAGTTTAGACATCAATGACCCTAATCGCGGCAACACCGTTGTTCGTGCGCAAGAAATTAATATCGATAATGCTTTGAACGTCTACACTAATCAAAGCGAGCAGAAGTTTAAACAAAGTGGTCTCTCTATCTCCGTCTCAAACAGCCTCATCGACAGTGCTCAAAGTATTGGGAGTCTAGTTGGCGCTAGCAGTAATACTGAAAGCGTACGTATGAAAGGTATGGCTGGTGTTGCTGGAGCATTAAAAGTAAAAGCTCTTGCTAAAGAGGCCAATAGCGCGGGTTACGATTTACTCGATGGCAACCTTAAAGGCGTCGGCAACACCCGCATACAAGCCACGCTTGGCAGCCAAAAGAGCCAATCAAATAGCAGTAGCTACACTGAGGTCAATCAAGGCTCAAATATTACCACTAACAACCTAGCCCTGATTGCTACTGGTGCAGGCACCGACAGCAACATCAACGTTAATGGCAGTAGATTCGATGTAAATAATAACGCCCTATTCCAAGCGGACAACAACTTCAACGTCAATGGTGTCGCACAAAACAGCAATACGCGTAGTGTTAATAAGAGCTCAAGTGCCGCTATCGGTGGTTATGCGTCTACAGGCAGTGGCGTCGGTATAACCGCTAACGCCAGTCGAGGTAAAGGCTATGCCAACAGCGACTCAGTGACTTATGCCAACAGCCAAATCAACGTTGGTGGTACCACTACCTATGACATCGGTAATGATGTCAATATCAGAGGCGGTGTCATCAACACGAATAGAGCACAAGGCACTATCGGTGGCAATGTCAACATCGAGTCCCTACAAGACACGGCTACCTACGACAGTAAGCAAAAGAACATGGGCTTCACGCTTGATGTCGCTTTAGAGGGTGCAGGATCTAGTCTTTCTGTCAATGGTGGCAAGACGAACATTAACGCGGACTATAAAGCCGTGGGTCAGCAGTCGGGCATCTTCACAGGAGACGGTGGCTTTGATCTTGCCGTTGATGGTAAAACCACCCTTATCGGTGGCGCGATTACTACTACTGATGCTGCGGTAGCCGCTGGACGTAATAACTATGTGAGCAAAGGCGGCATTACTACTCAAGATATTGAGAACACCAGTAGTTATAAAGGCGATGCTATTCAGGTTGGAGTCAGTTTGGGTATGACTGAGAACAAACCTCAGGCTAATAGTAACGGTTTGGGCTACGGCACAGACGGTGATAGTGATAGCAGTATCACTAAAGCGGGTATTACAGGAATAGCAGGTAATAGTGGTATCACCACTGACAATCAAGCTGAGTATGCAGGTGCGCTTGAGAATGTGTTTGATGCAGAGAAAGTCAATGAGGAGCTGGGGGCGCAAGTTGAAATCACTCAAGCCTTTGATCAAGAGCGTCGTAAAATTAAGACTGAGATTAATGCTAAAGAACAAAAATTACGTAAAGAGGCAGAAGAACAAGGACAGCTAGGTAATACTACTGCTCGCGATAAACTTATAGAACAAGCGGACAAAGTCCAAAATCAAGGCCTATTGTTTGATGCCATCTCTGGCGCTATTTACGGGCCCAATACTAATGGCGTAACAGGTTATGTGGCTAAAGCAGCTAGTCCGTTTGTAGCCAGTAAAATTGGAGACTATTTCAAAGCCAATGAAGCCATCAATAGTACAGATGGTGGTGACCGATCAGAGCAAGGTAGTGCTGCTCATATTTTAGCTCAAGGTATTTTAGGAGCTGCTATCAGCTATGCTACAGGTAACGATGCATTGACTGGTGGTGTTTCAGCGGGAGCAGGAGAAGCGACCGCGCCTTTACTATCTAAATATCTGTATGGCGTTGACAAGCCAAGCGAGCTAACGGCTGAGCAAAAAGATACGGTCAGCGCTATTACCAGCGCTTTGGGTGTTGGAATTGGTGCAACGACAGGTAGCGCAAGTAATGCAGCTAACGCGGCTGAGACGAGTAAGGTTGCGGTTGAAGATAATTATTTAACCCAAAAGCAGATAGATGGTTTTTCAGAATTATTGAAAAGGAATCGTGCTAAGAAGGGAGGAACAGATGATTATCAGTATTTGCAAGAAACTATCATACCACTCATGAACAAAAGAATTTATGAAAATACTATTGCGCTTGATAACTGTTTAAACAGTGGTAATCCAGATAGTTGTTTGCCAAAGTTCCAAAAAGTATTTGGGCAAGTTAATTATAATGAACTAATAAAGGAAGTTGGAAAAGGTCAAAACCAAACTGCATATAACCAAGTCATTAATTATTCTTTACGACACAATGATCTCGCAAGCTGTGCTTCAGGTAATAACGTAAATGCTTGTTCTAATTTAGCAGAGTTTAGACGCAATTTTGAAGCAGGTGTTCTTATAGGCGCTGGGATTGGTAAATCCCTTTTAAAACCCTCTCAAAGTTCTGTAAAAGTAGCAGCGTCTAGTAATAATAATATTGGCAGAAATAATCCAAATTATAATAAGGCTCGACATGAGAGGATTAGTGATAAACATAATCAAAGTAAACCAATAATTGAGAAAGATGGGTACTATCATGCTGACGGTATGAAAACATCATCAAACTATTATGAAAGAGTTTGGAAACAAGGCAGACCCGCACCATTTGTCCAAGCTAGAGAAATAATTAATAGTAATCCTAAGATTACACTGGATCCAAGAGGTAGAGAAGGATTTTACAGGTATGAAAGCAGTGGATTAGAAATGATTTACAACCCTAAAACTAAAGAAATATGGCATATACAACCAGTTAGATAAGGAGAAGTTATGGACAACCGTGCTCTTATGCTTATAGACGCTTTAGACTTATATGTTAAAAGCAAATCAGAGATAGATTCTGTATTAGGATTTTATGAAACTGAGATCAAAAATAATTTAGATATGATAGGTAAATCAGGTATCGAAAAAGATAGGAAAATTATCGAAAATCTTTTCAAGATTCAAAATGAAGTTAGCATAGTTATCTATAAGTACAACTATCCAGTTAATGAACTTATAAATAACTTTGTTTACGAGTTTGACAGACAAGACAATGAAAGTATTGATTTTATCTTAAATAAAATTAATACTAACTCAGGGTTTTTATAATAAAATTAAATTTGAATCACGCTTATAAAAATAAAATAGTAAACGGTAACAGGTGGTCTGGCACTACACAATCTGGAGTAAAGGTTGAAGGCTTCCTTGAACCTAAAACAACTGTCTATCCTAGCAAAAATCAATGAAGAAGAGGCTGTTATGAGTATATTATTTTATTATTTTGAAAATAAAGATTGGAATAGGCTTATACCATCATGTCGTCCTTTAGATAATAGCAATGAAATGAGAATGCTTTCCTACTATTTATCAGAACTAGATATTGAATTTTCACAGAACATACTGACTAGTTTAGAAGATAAGAACAATAAATTATTTGATATAAGTTTTGAAACTTGGCAAGTTGTCGTAGACGGTGATAATGTAATTTTAAGTTCTATGCATGATGAAGATAATAATGACTATAAAGCAACTATCAAAAGAAACACTTTTGAAAGTTTTGTAGTCTCATGGGCTGATTTTTTAAAGCAAGATTCTGTCACTGATATTGTTATTGATTCTCAAAGTTAGTAATGATTTCAACGCCGAAAGTTCTATAAGTTATATTTGGATGTTTGGTTCGCTGAATAACTTTGGTTTAAAATGAATCTTAAATACTTTTAGCACTACGATGAGACAAACTTAGAGTCTTCTATAGCGTCAAATACTACTTTAGACAATTTTGAAAGATTGATCTTTAATTTCCTAAAAGATGATTGGGGCCTTGGATTAGAGTATCTAAAAAAAGAGTATGCGGATAATTATATGATTTAAAGATATAGTATAGTCAATCCAGAATAAAATCAGTACATCCCATATCATGGAAGAGTTTAGGTAGATTATTCTCCATCCACCCTTGGCGTAGAAATTTAGCCTGTGCCCATTTTTTCTCAATAGGGTTTAAATCAGGGCTGTAAGGCGGTAGAAATAGCAGGCGATGACCATGCCTGTTGAGTAATCTCTGAACGCGTTTGTGAAAGCCGGCGTTATCCATGACAATGACGCATTTGGTCTTAAGACTAGGTATTAGTGTATCTTTGCACCAACTGTAAAATATATTTCCATCGATGTTTTTCTCGAAGTATTCAAGCGCGAATAACATCTTCTCGTATAAAGCACCAATGACGTTGGTGCGTTTTTTACCTTGCCAGTTATAGCTATCGATACAAGGCTTACCTATCGGTGCATAACCAAAGGGACGCAGGGTTTCAGACTCGAAGCCGCTTTCATCCATGTAGACAATAGCAAAGCCTTGAGCAATGTGTTCGTTAAGTTTACTTAGATACTTAGCTCTCTTTAGGGGGCAAGCTTTTGGATGCGCTAAAGTCTTTTTTTTGGCTAATGCCAAGACGTTTTAAAGCCGCTTCAATGCCTGATTTACTACAGTTGAAACGCTGTGCTCTCTCGTACATGTAATCGTCTGGTTGTTGTTCAACATCTTTTAATAATGCTTCGTTAGGTATTTTACTGGGTGGTTTATTGCGAGTTAGTTTGATGCTAGGCTCTTTGAGCCAATTCTGTAGCGTGGCCTTACTAATGTCATAGAATGCACAAGCTTGTCTGATACTCATACCTTGTTGTTTGACACTTTTAAGCACTTGTGCTCGAAAGTCTGCTGAATAAGTCATAATCTTTTTACTTTTTACTTATTTTAAAACCACTGTACCAATTTTATAAAAGCTCTACTATAGTCTAAAAACTTAAGATTAATAACTTCCATTTTCAAAATAAGTGGGTAAATACAATACTTCATTTTTTTGAATGCCAAGCCAGTCTTCATGTATACCTGCAATGAAGAACAATACGGGTATATCTTTAAAGTACCGACAGGTTTTATGCCACTCCATATAGTCTATATGAGATGGACTCGCTTTGTCTTGAGGGTGCGTATGCCACTCTCCTAAATACTGAATACGCCCACGGCTAGAGTTATGCAGTTGATTTAGACAGTCTTGATGGCCTTGCACATTTCTTTTGTAATAAGTAGGAGTTCTTTCATCAGTGTCTTCAGGTGTAGATAAGTGCGTAACATTAACATTTTCGCAATCAACGCCTCTTTTCTCTCCCATCAAAATGCCACAGCTTTCTAACTGTTGCCGATATCTTTCTTGTCTATAGTTATTTATCACTTCTAGAACTTTAGATTCAAAACTTACTATATGAATAGGGCATTTGTTATCAAAAAACCATGTTTTACTCGTCATGGTTTAGCACATACATGACAGTCAGAATGCGGTAGAAAGTCTGAACTTCTTAAATGATTTGAATGCCACTTCTCATTGTATCGAGTTCTATATCTTGGACTAACATCACCCTTTAACCAATCTAAAACCATATCGGTCACTAAAGCAGCAGTAGACATACTTGATGAGACAGCATAAGGTGTAAAATCAGTACAGGCTCGAATAGCAGTAATAGAATTTATGTCTCCTTCTAGTGCGTCATATGCAGCTCGTATATGATGCCCGTTCTTATTGATACAAGAGCGACAGGCACTTGCAACCATCTTATCGTAAAACAAAGACTGAACACATTCACCATTATTTCTAATCCAAGCGTGGATGATAGGTGCGGTTACTTTATCTGATTGGTAGTAAGCCTCATTAATACGTTGAGACACACCAGAATTTGCCGTAGCATCAATTATTAAATCCACATCCTCCATGAGATTCATTTTATTTAAAATAGAATCTTGGTGAGCTGTAACATTCATATTGGGTAATTGATTCTCGATCTCTTTCTTTAGAACAACAGCCTTGTTGTCATATAAATATTTTTTACCTAGAACGTGCCTTCCTAAGTTTAGTGAAGATAGTTTGTCGTTATCAATTAATATTAAATTTCCATTATTAGCCCCTGCGCCTAATCGAGCTAACGCTAACGCGATATAACCACCGATAGCACCGCAACCAATTACCAATACTTTCTTATCGATCAAACTGGGTTGTTCCAAATTTTTAATATTCCTTTCAAAAATGTGATGAGGCGTATAATTTAAAGACCTTAGCAGAAAAAGTCTGCTTTGACTCAATATTTGTTGTCGATGATTTTTTGAGAGATTTAATCTTCCTTTGTCTTTATAAGCCTTATTCAATAAAGATAGGTCAATTCTAAAGCAAAGTGTTTCACTATCTATAATTAAGCATCCTGTAAAATGATGGCTGGCTTCTTTTTCAGATATGTACATATCTTTAATATGCTTAACGTATCCAAAGATAGCTGATTCAAGCTGAGAATAGGCGCTCAAAGAAATCCTTTTCAACCAGTTGATAAATATTTTAAATGGGATTCCGTTCAATGAGCTTTCACTTATGAATTGGTAAGGAAAAAAATGAGGCTGATAAGAGCTACCTAAATTAATCACAAAACATAAAGTATTCGACCGCTCTTGTAGGGAGTTTGAGATTACAAAGCTATGATAACCTGATGTATCATTATTTATAACCAAAGTAGATCCATAGTATATTGAATACTTTGGATCAGCTTTAACAGCAGTAATATTACTAAGATGATATTGATAATTTTCGCTATTACAAGTCGCCATTTGTTCCCATAAGAAGACTATTTCTTGCACTGTATCTTTGGAACGATAGTGATGATCAGTCAATAGTTGAGTGACTATATTTTTAGATTGACTGAAACAATATTCAATAATAGATAATTTATTATCGGTATCAAACGATACCGTGTTAACTAATGCGTAACATAAATAATAATAGCTTTTATCATCAACTACCCATGGTTTCAAAAATAGATGAGGCGAAGGTAAGATGTTTTCGATAGCTCTTTCTGGTATAGACCTTATATATACAGAAGGCAACTCTATAAAATCCCAATCGGACACTTGTATTAGTAGCTCTATCTCACATTTTCTACCTACATTAAAACGTATAGTCCATGTATCAAGATAAGCTTGCTTAGACCCTAATTGAACCTGTCCTCTGGCATACGGTAAAGGTTGCGCTTTACGTGAAAACGTCCAGTCAGGATAGAGACTACTAATACCTATCATTACATCAGTACGATTCATAAGCTTAAATCAACCACCGATCTGTGATGGGAGAATAGCCGCCGCTGCTGCTACTTGTACAGGTTTAGGATTGGTTTCTTTGACACTAATAGAAACTAAATCCTCATTATCCGTTATCTTATCGCCAAGACTGGTCGTTAAAAGAGTGAGGCATTGCTTAGCTACGGTTGCTTTGGTCGAACAATATTCAAGTGATTCATAAAACTGTTTAGCTAAACGACTGTCATCAGCTCTATACTTATAAGTATTGTCTCCATAATCATTAAATATCTCAGTTTCATGATCTTTTATATCTTTGCAAGTCACGTCTTGCAAAAACCTATTAGGAAGCATTGAGGCTACTTGTGTTAGCGCTTTATCATCTCGTTGCTGAGTATATTCATACGTATCTACTGTTAATATCATAAGCGCTAATGAAGTGGGTGCTTTACGATGTTTGGGGTTAAAATCATAATCTCTCCACGCCTTGATATAACGAACTATAGATCTCAACTGTTGACCTTCACCAGGAAGCTTACTACATTCCTTTAGAAACCATTCACGAACACGTTCACAGTTAGATACTTTCCATTTGCCATCATTTCTAATTAGCGAAATATCCTTTATAGAGGGTTGGGTTGACTCATTCTTTTGTATACCGTCGAATTGGTTGCTTTCCAAAGACTCACTCAAGTTAATAGTGTCTGAACTGCGATTGAAGCTAGACTCTCCAAAAAAAGTTGATAGATCCTGTGGTTGAGTATCTTCACTAAAGTTTAAAGATCCTCCATAACCCCGATTTGATAAACCATCAAAACTTTCATTGCTTTCGACAACATCTGAGTTCTTACGACTCGATATAGGTACATCTTTTAGGTCATTGAACATATCGTCAGGAACGGCGTATAAGGGTATATCAAAATGAGCGTCTGCCATAAATCCTCTTATCCGTAAACAACTTGGGTTCGTATCGTCTAGCTGCCAGTTTTCAACATAACAAAGTTGAGATAAGCTTTGCTTAACATGGCCTATTAATACTTCTGCATCACTCTCTTGATCGCCAGAAAAACACTTTTCAGGTAGATAACATCCATAATCAAAATCTATCTCTTGACCTTCGCGATTTGGTACATTGCAGGTGCCATAAGCCCATGAACCTTGCAATCTAAATTTTGGCTTAGTACCGTATTCTTCTTTAAGCTTAATCTCAAGCGCTTCCTGCACAAGATCTTTGCAGTTTTTAAAAATATCTAGCTGATCTCTTGTAGGTAATAACTGAGTAAAAAAACCTTCTGGTTCATTACGTAACACTCGATGAAAATTATTAGTAGGTATTTCATTATTCATTAATTTGTTCCTCAATATTTATCCAAGTAGGTGCGTTAGTCTGTTTTTCAAGTAGAGCTGATATAAATGGATTGCCTAAAGCTTCTTTCGATGACTGTTGAGCATGAGAAAGTAATACATTAGTTGCATATTCATCATGTCTATCTAGACCTATGTAACTGTTCGCATCTTTAGATACATTTGCGTCTATATTAAAGTATTTCTCGTTTAACATATGTCTAGTCATATGTGTCATCATTTGTTGTTGACTTGCAAGAGTAAGCTCTATGATATTTTTAGGCGCTTTGTTCAGTAACATGCCTTTTGCCCAATCCGTCATTCCACCTTTTTGGTTTTTCTTGACTACGTCAGAGGTTTGGGAAGAAAGAGTACCGACATGTAATAAAGATATATTATCTTTTGGAATACCAAAAAAGTGCTGTGCTTCATGTATTGCTAACAAGCTTGGATTATTGGCGAAAAGCCCACCATCTACATAGTTAGAATGATTGAACTCATATTTTGGAAAGTATATAGGCGCAGCCGAGGTTGCCATAGCAACATCAACGATTTTGAGATGTAAATCACGAACAAAGCTTTCATGGTGAGGAGTTTTGAATACTACAGGTACACCTGCTGAATAGTTAATAGCAGGTATAATAACATTATGCTTCAAATCGCCAATTTTTTTGTCAAAAAAGAATTTGCTTATTTGAGCCTTTAAACCATTACCAGAGTAAGTAGATTTAAATATAGAAAAAAAACTAAATTTCTGTTTTTTAAATATATCCTGCCCATGTGTTTTAAACATTTCAACGACATCTTTCATCGGAATCTCGTAAGCTACTGCTAAGGCTACTATCCCTCCAATCGATGTACCTGCGATAAGATCAAAATAGCGCCCGATAGGCTGATTAGTTTGCTCCTCTAAGTCAGCCAAAACTTTAGCAGCGTATAATCCCCTATAGCCTCCTCCCGAAAGCGTCAATATTCTAAAGTCTTTACCCATTTTGAGTCTCTTTTATTATTTATTTACAGCAGATGACATTGGGGCGCATAGTGATTTTTAAAAGGTTAAGGTTATACAATTGTTTGTATGAAGGGATGTAGTGGGGTAATAGATTTGGATAGCGATGCAAAAAACGATATACCCTGACTTGTAGAGGGTGTTTCTTTGAAAATGTTCAGTAGATAGGCTTGATGGATATATTAGCAAGTATATAAACTATATCGCCATTACTCAAGAATTGAGATACTTTCATACTTTGGTAACTAAAGCTTCTATTCTAAGCCAACTCTAAGTCTAGAATCTTTTTCAGCCAAAAAGGATAGTCAAGATGTGGAGAGTATATAAATCGTTTAGTAATTCCAAATTCTTTGCAGATTTTAATAAAGCTTATAGGCCAATCTTTCATTACATGATATGAGAAAATAATACTGACTCTTCGCATATCAAGTGATAGGTGTTCAGGCTCTGAATGCCGACGTACTATGCTTCTGTCGGTGACGAAATTCTGGTCTAAGTTATTTATACTAACAATGTGATTGAACATCTCAACTCCGTTTTTACTACAGAGTAGAAATGACATAATTCGCTTAAAACCATCGTAGTAGATATGCGAATAATTAAAATGTAAGTTACCAACACTACCATAGCCGTTGACTAACAGTTCAAAATGCTCATGATTTGCTTTAAGTTCATGATGATGAGGTCTTATCTTTGGGGCATCTCTTAAGTCAAAAGAGCATTGACTGCATTTTAGACAGTCAAGTTGCTTAAAATGCTCATCACCTTTCTTATCATAACGAACTAAATCTATTGAGGCACCACAGCTATAACAGTTATCTAGGAAACAGACATTGTGAATGTGACAGCTTGTTAAAAACCCGAACCGCCAGTATGTTCTAAAGTAGGGAGCCTGATCTGTAGATAGGCATAATGGGCAATATTGAATACTACTTTTTTGACCTCTTTGATGAACACCAATGCTCAGAACCCATTTTATTTGCTTAGAATCATTCAAATGAGGGTAAAAATAGTCACAGTTTAAAGAGATTAAAGTGTTGTTCAAATCTTCTTTTTTGATTTCTACAGTACCTAATAGTGATTCAATACTTTTAGTAGAGAGCTGAGTATCAATATCTGACTTCCAAATATCGGTATTTTGAAAAATAATAGTAGATAGCTGCGATGGTTTCATATTAAGGAATAGCGCATTACGTATTATCCAAGATCTAAGTAGTTCGTCCTGATATATTGGGAGTAGCTGTAATTTATATGATAGCTCTAGACCTTGATATTTACAGCTCATCTTATCTGACTTAACAATTTACGTCTGTTTGAAGGTGTCGACAAGGTTACGGAATCAAATGTGTCTTCGTTGATACAAGTTTGATCGTTTTTAATTGAAAAAATAGCCAACTTCCTTAATATTTGAAAAACTTCACCAATCAGCCCTTCACTTAGATAGTGAATTTTCTCAAGATACGGCTTTTTATATAAATATGAGGCCTCTGGTAATATTAAGCTTTGTTCAATAGATGCGATTAATCGAGCAAAATTCTTAGTATCATCTAGAGTGTTTATTTTCCATCTTGGTAGAACCTCTAACTGAAAGCGGTTAGCTAACTGTGAGTCTACTTGAATAGCGTTAAAAGCATCTTCAATACCAGCGCCAACAATTGGAATTTGAAGAGTGTTGCTTAAATCCTTTATCGCATTAAGCAGGTTTCTTTGAGCATTAAGTGATCCTGCGATAATGTGTTGAATTTCATCAATAATTAGCATTCTAGTTTGACGTTTTTTCAGTACTCGAATAATCCGCTCTCTTTTGACACTCGCGCTTTCATTTTTTACATAAGGGGTGTGAAGCTCTTGGAGCATACGAATATAGAAACTATTTTCATCTGGTTTTGAAGGCGCTGATACCATGACAACTGGTTGAATATTGAGCGCAGTATCTTCATCAATATCAAATGGATAACGTTTTAAGAACTGTTTCAATATTTTTGTCTTACCATTGTTAGAATCACCAACAATTAATAAGTTTGGCATTCTATCTGTCTTTGGATAGCACATTAAATCTTCTAAGCTGTTAAGAACTTCTTGAGATCGTGGGTAGCCAATCCACCTATCTGTATTTATATAGAATATTTTTTCATCGTTTGAAGCATTTATTAAGCTTCGAGCTTTATCAGATAAATGTTCCATATACTACTCCTCTATATCTTCGAATGGCTGAATATCAAAGTCTTCTAAGTCCTCAAATTCTTCTAAATGAACCTCTTCTAGTTGCTCAGCTTTCACAGCCATCTGTGGAATAGATTCTTTTACTCTAACTGACTCTTTTTGTTTCAAGCGTCTTATTTTTTTTGTTTCTTTCGATGCGTTTTCAACAATATTTGCCATTTTAATTCTAGCTTCAAAAATATCGTCTTCTGTAACCTGACTTTTTGGAGCAGCGTCCGCTAGTCTTCTCTTGATCTCTCTTAGCTCCCATAGAGATATCGCGGGTCGACTCAAGTTTCTATACGGAACAGTAATGTATGACTTCATATCAGGATCATAAAAAAATACTGAGCTTAAATCTCTTGGATCGTATTTGATAATAAATTGTTTTGAGTTTTTACGTGTTTTATCAGGTTGGCGTATCCATTTTCTTAAAAGATCATGGTAGTAAAGAATACCAAAAAGCTGGATCCCATATTTTTGTACGCTTCTCTCTTCATAGGGTAAGAAATCAATTTTGAGCTGTAGTTCGTGCTCTATCTTAGGTGGAAGCCCTCTACCTAAAGTAGTATCGTTCCCTAAAATCCCTTCTTTATACTTCTCAAACGGAGTCATTCCAAGTTCAGAGTGAACCGTATGGTGATAGATATTGACCACAAGCTCCGTAAACCAAGTTTCGAGTTCAAACAAAGTTAATACCGCTTTTTTCTCCGAATCGTATTCGCCTTTATCTACAATATTTGATTTAGTCGTTCCAGGTAATGCATGGATACCTGTATCGTTGAAAGTTTTAAACAGTCGTTCAATATGTCCACCATACCTTGGCGTCCCAACGGGTCTTTTAGTTAGATTGATATGATATTTCTCACATGCTCTTTTTAAGGCTTTACCATGAAACTCTTTACCATTATCAGTATGGATAGTATCTATTAGGCCATATACTGGCCATTGAGCATCTATTTTGTGATCTGCCAACCATTTCTTTTTATCTAAGATCGAGTGTGTGATACAACATCCTGTTAGTAAGGTGTTTGGCTTTTCTAGCGAGATGTAAAAACCCGTAACCATTCGACTGAAAACATCAATCGCTAACGTGATTGTTGGCCTACCTATAGCCAGTCTATTAACGTCATCAACAACCATAAGATCTAAGGGAGTGTGATCAATCTGTACAATCTCCAAAGGTTTTATTACTTCTGGAAACTTACCAATAATAGGACGATAGGACTCTTGACCATTTTTACCCAGCCTTGTTGATCCAATCTCAGCAGCAGTAAGCTGAGATATTCTGTACCTTATAGTATTGATATGCGGTGCTGTAAATGTAGTTCCATGCAGTTTGTTATATTGGTAGACTTGAGTTTCAAGATTTCTAAAAACATCTGAAACTTTTAGTTTGTCTGTTGATAGATATTGAGTTATACATGACTGTATTATTGTCTCTATCTCAGGCTCAAAGCGTCCATTATCCACACGCTTTTTTCTTAATAAGCTAGTTGGATCCCCCTTACTCGCTTTGTATTTCTGCAATTGTCTATACAGTGTTGGCTCTGATACTCCTAGTTCCTCAGCAGCTTTTTTTATTTCATCACGCCTTTCATCAGAATCGGATTGAAGGATGTTATTAAAAAGCCCAGCCTTATTGTGAATTTCGACCCATTCCTCATCTGGAATATGCATCAACTCAGTAGCTGGTATTATCTTTGTGTCATCCTCATCGACAGGACTTGAAGACAGCTCAGATATGTGGACTTTTTTTGATTTACCAGTAAAACTGCTACGAACGCATACGTGTTCTATATCAAGAACAGCTGTTATTCTATAGCGAGAGTTACCGCTAAAAACTTCTTCACCTACATTTAATTTAACTTCATACATCTTATTAAATCCATATAGAAGAGTTCATTGTTAGGGGACGAGTCAAATCAGCCTTTATTATCTGATTAGATAAGGCGTACCATAAAGTATTTAGGAATTCAGCACGAGCTTCTAAACTACTAGAACATATCCTAATCACATCTTCAGGAGTTGTTTCATTAAACCTTGAAACTACTTTTTTAATCATTTCAAGCTGATAGTTTTCAAAACTTCTGTGTCTATAAGGAAGGAGAAATGTAGCGTTTTTAAGTAAAGGACTTCTGATCTCTTTTTCTGTCCAGATTTTAAATCGTGTATTTTCCTCGGTGGATAGCTCTTTAATAGCTGCTTTGAACTTAGGCTTTAGAATAGCCCAGTCTTTTCTTATGTCGTCCCTATATTTAACTTCAACGTATAGTTTTTTCCCATTACTATATTCTATGAAAATATCAGGCGTATATTTCCTGTTCTTGTTATCATAAAAATACTCAAATGTTCTGGGTTGAGCTAAATGGTTTACTATTGATAAATTAAACTCAGTCAATATCAGAGCATCACGTTCTAGACTTGATTCGAAACCTGAATATGTACTACTATTACCATGAATAAAACCTGTCACGGTTCTATGGTTTCTAGGGATAATTCTAGCTGGAAAATTATCATTTAGTATTGTAGATTTAGTCATCGTCATCAGATTATCATCTATTTTTGTAGTGTTTTAGTCGGTGGCTCCTCGATATTATCAGTTAATTTTGTAGTTGTCAGTCGCTGCCGACCTGAGCAAATCAAACGCTATCAAGATAAGCTATCAGGACCATTACTTGATCGCATTGACTTGCATATTACCGTGCCTACGTTACCGATTGCCGATTTGCAAAATGCGCAAGCGGGCGAAACCTCTGAGCAAGTCCGCACTCGAGTATCTGCGGCACATAAGCGCCAATTAATACGGCAGGAAAAAGTCAATAATGAGCTGAGCCCAAGCGAGATTGATAAATACATTCAGCTAGGCGAAGCCGAACAACAACTATTACAGCTTGCTCAGCAACGGCTAAATTTATCCGCGCGTGGCTATCATCGTGTCTTGCGAGTCGCGCGGACGATTGCTGACCTCGCTGATAGTGCTGATAGTGCTGATAGTGCTGATATTACTAGCGCCCATGTATCTGAAGCGCTAAGTTATCGTAGTAAGTGATGTATTATTAACTTAGAAAAACCCTGTAATATTACTAACGCCATCTAAATCTTCTAAACCTTTATATTTATCTAAAGGGCGTTTAGGTAGTTCGGGCATTTTTATAATAAGGCCACAAATCACCTTAGACATTCCTTTTCCCAAGATGTTTTTAATAGCGATTAATACTTATCAGTAATGGCACCTTGTGAGGCACTGCCAACCGTTTTGGCATATTTAGCCAGTACACCACGTTTTACGTTTGGCTCTGGTGCTTTCCAAGCGCTTAAACGTTTTTGAATGTCTTCTTCGCTAATGTTTAAGTTTATTTCATTATTATCGGCATCAATGGTAATGGTGTCGCTATTTTCAATAATAGCAATCGGGCCACCAACCATGGCTTCAGGGGTGATGTGCCCGACGACGAAGCCATGACTACCACCAGAGAAGCGACCATCGGTAATTAACGCAACGTCATTACCCAAACCACGCCCCATAATGGCAGAAGTCGGTGACAGCATTTCACGCATACCGGGACCACCTTTAGGGCCTTCATAACGAATAACAACCACGTCACCCGCCACCACAGTGCCATTTAAAATAGCGCTCATGGAGTCTTCTTCGGAGTTAAATACACGCGCTTTACCCGTAAACAGAGTACCTTCTTGGCCACTGATTTTTGCCACCGAACCAGTCGGTGCAATGTTGCCACGTAATATACGCAAGTGGCTGTCAGCTTTAATGGGTTTATTAAAAGGCCTGATAATGTCCTGATCTGCTGGGTAGTCTTTTACGTTAGCTAGGTTTTCAGCAAGGGTTTTACCGCTAACCGTTAAGCAATCGCCGTGCAGTAAACCCTTTGCCAATAAACGCTTCATTAATGGGGCAATACCGCCAATTTTAATGAGCTCTGACATTAAGTATTTACCTGATGGGCGTAAGTCGGCCAGTACCGGCACGCGTTTACCTATTTCGGTAAAGTCATCGATGTTTAGCTCTACGTCGATGGCATCGGCCATGGCCAATAAATGCAGTACAGCGTTGGTAGAACCGCCTAAAACAATAACCATCGTAATAGCATTTTCAAAGGCCTTGCGCGTCATAATGTCGCTAGGCTTAATGTCGTTATCAAGGAGCCACTGAATCGCTTCACCTGCTTTTCGGCAGTCTTCACGTTTTTCAGGGGAAATAGCTTCTTGAGCAGAGCTACCCGGTAAGCTCATACCCAACGCTTCAATCGCTGATGCCATGGTGTTGGCGGTATACATACCACCACAAGAACCTGGACCTGGGATAGCTGTTCTTTCAATTTCTAACACTTCTTCTTCGGTCATATCGCCACGGGCATTGGCACCAACGGCTTCGAATACAGAAACGATGTCGGTGTGGTTTTTACCCGGCTGAATGGTGCCGCCATAAATGAATAGCGAAGGACGGTTTAAGCGCGCCATGGCCATCAGGCAACCCGGCATGTTTTTATCGCAGCCACCAATAGCAATGATCGCGTCGTGGCCTTGGCAGCCTGAGACGGTTTCAATAGAATCCGCAATCACCTCACGCGATACCAAGGAGTACTTCATACCTTGATAACCGTTAGCGATACCGTCAGAGATGGTAATGGTATTAAAAATAATAGGTTTGGCATAGGCAAGATAAACGCCTTTAGCCACTTCCTCCGCTAAGCCGTTAATATGAATATTACAAGGCGTCACTTGGCTCCAAGTAGAGGCAATTCCCACTTGTGGGCGCTTAAAATCTTCATCGGTAAAACCAACCGCACGCAACATAGAACGCGCAGGTGCTTTTTGAATGCCATCGACCAAAATAGCGGAGTACTTTCTGTTGGTGTCATCTTTTTTAATCATTCTCTTGCTCCAATAGCGTACGGTTTATTGGCTTGTTAAAGGTTAAGCTAATTAAAGGCTAGTCACAGTCTGCAAGTGTGTAAGGTAAAAGGTTTTCTTCTTATTTTTAACTATTATAAGTACGCTCTAATCTTCTAAAAGATAGTCAACCAATGCCGAAAATTCATCAAATGCTGCAGTAGGATTGAGCTCACGAATATCTTGCCCATAGTTATAACCATAAGACAGACCAAGCGTATCCATATTTGCGTTTTGTCCGGCTAAGATATCGTTTCTCGAATCGCCAATCATTACCGCTTGTTCTGGAGTGACATTTAACGCCTCACAGACATGCAATAACGGCGTAGGATCTGGTTTTTTCACAGGTAAACTATCGCCGCCCAGCACTTCGCTAAATAAATCCTGCCAGCCAAAGGATTGCAAGATTTTAGGGACAAAACGAATGGGCTTATTGGTGACTAAGGCCAGCGAAAATCCTGCTGATTTTAGCTTTTTTAATCCACTATCGACATCTGGATAAGCGACAGTTTTGCTACCACTGAGATTCTTATAAGCATCAAAAAATACTTGTTCAGCATGATCCGTTTCTTCTTGGGTTAATTCACCTTCTAAGACTTCTATCTTACCGACCAAGGCACGCTCGACCAGCATTTTTGAGCCATTACCCACCCAGTTACGGATAGTCTCGATAGGATAATGTGCTTTGCCAAGCGTGGTTAGCATTGCATTGGTTGCATCAGCTAAATCTGGTACGCTGTCAATCAATGTGCCATCGAAATCAAAAATTAAAAGTTGCTTATCCATTATTGCTAGCCTTTAGGGTTATCACGTCTGTTTCTTAAATTCATGCTTTAACCATAGCACAAGAAGTCATATAAACGCATTCAAAGCTTATTTTTGCTCAATTATTCAATATCTTTATAGCGCTGACGATGTTCGTCTTTCATCTTTAAATAGTCTGCGTTTTCGCGGCACTCATCCCATTTCTGCTTAAAAATACGCGCTGATTCTGCTTTGATAGGGTCTTCAGTTTGCCGCGGTAGCTCTTCGCGACCATGCGCACCGCTCTGACCTTTTTTATCATCAGGGACTGGTCCTTTGTATTTCTTACCGCCTTTATGATTGGCATAGCGACGGGCGCGGGTATAGCCCATTTGAATAAATTTGCGCGCCATATCGGCACCAACAAAGTCATCGGCAGCCAGATAATCTAAAAACATCTGATAAATAATCTCGCTGCTCTCTTTTGCAATATCAGGCGTAGCAAAGCGCCAATGTGGCAATATTTCGGACTTGTAAGGCTCTACCAATAATACGCCTTGCTCACCGCGACCGACACGGTACAGCTCGGGCTGCGCGCGCAAGTCTAGGTTTTTATAATCCAAATCATAATCAAACTCTCTCATGGTTTTTACCTGTAGCGTTGCATTCATCGCTTTAGTATAGAGAGAATTTACACCTCAAAAACAGCCTAAAAATGTTATCTATTAGTGCGATTATTAGGTGTGCTTGGTAGGTGTCATCGTGACTTTAATTATAAATTAAGCATAAAAAAAGCCCCAAACATAAATGTTTGGGGCTTTTTAGAATGCTTAAACGAATGGTGGCTCGAGGCAGGTTCGAACTGCCGACACACGGATTTTCAATCCGTTGCTCTACCGACTGAGCTATCGAGCCGTCTTCGTTGAGGCGCTATTAAACTAAATATAGCCGTTACTGTCAAGTGGTTTTTGCATAATATGCGATAAAAAACAATAAATAGTCAAATATAAGCCAAATACAAGGTTTTAAACTCGTATTTAATCCTTAACGCGCAGGAGCTCATACTCGCTCATGATACGATGAATATCGGCATCTACCGGGACAAACTCGCGCACGCCTTTTTTCACTTCGGCATCATAGACCAGTTTGATAAACTTAGCATCAATGGCGCGACCTCGATTTTGGCTATGTACCGTGAGATATTGCAGGCGTTTGGCATCGGTTTGCCCATCATCAAAGCAAGCAACCGCGGCGATAGGCTTGTCGTTAAACATGCCGACATACAGGGTTTGACCACGGTTAAAACCTTGCTCAACGAGATTTAATACTTCTGCGCCACTTGGCTGGTTGTCATCGCTGTCATACAAGGCATGCAGACGCTCAGACAGTTCATTATCACGCGCAGGTTTTTTAATCAGTGGTGCATCTAAGCTGTTGATGGCGATCGCTTCTAGAGGCATAATCAGTTCCTATAAATAATCGGTTGCTATAAGGTGATACAGCGTGGCATCGAGTGTAGCATTGTAGAGTCAGCGCGGCGTATGATTGATAATACTGAACGCACTATTTTAGCAGAATAGGGCGATTTTGTGCGTGGATTACTGCTTGGTCGTGGCAGTAAATGCTAGGGTTTGCTATGATGAGGATAGACAATGGTTTATACGCAAAAAACCTAATATTTCGGGTTTTTCAATAAGTGTTTTTAGTAAGAATTTGAATAAGCCTTTTGAATAAACATTGACCCCACTTTTAGCTTATTTTTTTATATTATTTATTATTATTTATTATTATTTATTATTATTTATTTTAGACGCTAGTAAGAATGCTTTGGGCGCTTTTTCGCCCTATTTTATTGACCGCTTTTCATTTATAGAGAGTAGCCATGACTGCCAATTCTACGACGACAACCAATACAGCCAATGCAACTGGGCAAAATCAATCTACCAATCTAAATTTACATGGTCGCCCAGCTCGTACCGCCACCGTTACCCGTAATACTGCTGAAACGCAAGTTACTTGCACCGTTAATCTTGATGGAACGGGTCAAGGCACTGTCGATACTGGTGTGCCGTTTTTGGATCATATGATTGATCAAATTAAGCGTCATGGTTTATTTGACTTAGATATCAAATGTACCGGCGACACCTTTATTGATGATCATCATAGTGTTGAAGATACGGGTATCACGCTTGGGCAAGCATTCAACAAAGCATTGGGCGATAAAAAAGGCATCCGTCGTTATGGGCATTTTTATGCGCCACTCGATGAAGCGCTTACCCGTGCAGTGGTTGATTTATCAGGCCGTCCTGGTTTGCATATGGACATTCCTTTTACCCGCTCGCACGTCGGTAATTTCGATGTCGATTTGTTCAGCGAATTCTTCTACGGCTTCGTCAATCACTCATGGATGACGGTGCATTTAGACAATCTTAAAGGCAAAAACAGCCATCACCAAATCGAATCTACGTTTAAAGCGTTTGCTCGTGCACTACGCATGGCTTGCGAATATGATGAGCGTGCGCTTAATACCTTGCCGTCGACCAAAGAGGCTTTTTAGATGAGTCGAGCCACAAATATTGCACTATTAGATTATGGCATGGGTAATTTACACTCGGCCAGCAAGGCATTGTCAGCGGTAGGCGCGGAAGTCGTTATTACCAGTGACCCAAAAGTCGTCGCGGCGGCTGATAAGATTTTCTTCCCAGGTGTCGGTGCCATGCGCGACTGTATCGCTGGCATGCACGAGGCCGGTATTGATGAGGTCATACGTCAGGCGATATTCAATAAGCCCGTCATGGCCATCTGTGTCGGTATGCAGGCGTTGTTTGAGCAGTCCGCTGAGAATGGTGGCACAAAATGTTTGGGCATCTTAAATGGCAGCGTAGAAGCGTTTGACCCTACTTGGAAAGATGAGCAAGGTGCGACTATTAAAGTGCCGCACATGGGCTGGAATACGATTAACGGTATGGATTTTGACCATCCATTGTGGAACGGCATCGAAGATAATGCGCATTTTTACTTTGTCCATAGCTATTACTGCGCGCCAGCCGATAGCTCGCAAGTGGCTGCCGTTTGTGACTACGGTCAGCCGTTTTGTGCCAGTATTTTGCAAGATAATTTGTTTGCGACCCAATTCCATCCAGAAAAAAGCCACACCGCGGGCTTACAGCTGCTAAAGAATTTTGTAGATTGGAATATCTAAAAAGCATGTATTACATGTTTGATTGGACAGTTTTGATTAAACAGGAAGGTAGGTTAGCAAATGCTTAATCTACCTTTTTTATTCTCAATATATAATTAGTTGTTTTTCATTTATACTCAGTTATTTTCTATCTCTTATACGCGGAATAAAATCGTGGATTTTTATCTCTTTAAAAACGGTGTCGTGGATGCCACAGGATTAGACAAAGACGCCTTACATATGTATGTGGGCATTGGCGTCTACCTATTAAGTTTAATCTTGCTACGTCCAATTTTTAAAAAATACAGTGTTAGAGCGTTTATTGCTTTGATTATGGTGACAGCTATCGCCTTACTGGGTGAGTATTTGGATAATCGCCAGACGATTACCGAGCTAGGACTCGCAGGGTTACAAGCTGCAGAAATAAAGGCCAGTATCCATGATATTGTTAATACCTGTATGCTGTCTTATATAATCTATGGTTTCACCGTATGGACAAAGACATTTCAGTCAATCAACACCGTCAAACCTATGATTAAACGACAGAAAAAAACGGACTATTCATAAGTCCGTTTTTTGCTTCAAGAAGGTAATCTAAGTTGGATAACCCCGAACAGGAGCTATAGGATAAAAGAGAAATAAATGATCCATTTTTCTTCTTCTACATTTATCCAAAAATTCTATTAATAAATCTTCATTTTCTAAAAACTCATCAAGCTGTTCAGAAGAGATTTCATAATATTCTTCAAACTCAACATACCTCTGATTTGGCGGACTAACTGGAAAAGATAAGTAATATTTATTGGTAGTAGTTTCTTTACCTAGCGAGTATCTTTTTTCTCTACTAATTTTCATATTTTCAAATTCGTAGCGCATAGAAGCCTCACGCAAAGTCATATTATCAAGCCAACCTATCTTTCATCATAAAGCTCGCGAACCACTTCACCAATCACTCGAATACCATCAATCAGCGTTTGCTCATCAGCGGCGATACTCATGCGGATGCATTCGTGTGCATGCTGATAATCGCTGACATCGACACCGGGGAAGAAATACTCACTTGGAACGATAATCGTACCTTTTTCTTTCAAACGCTCGTACAGCTCAAGCGTGCTAATCGGCAAATCTTTAAACCATAACCATAAGAAAATCGCGCCCTCAGGCTTATGAATCATTAATGGATAATCACCCAACGCTTCTTTTAACAGCTTTACCGCTAACGTGGCTTGCTTTTGATAAAAGGGTTTAATCTCATTATCAGCTAACTGCTTGATACGGTCATCATTCACCAATGGCGTCGCAATCGCTGCGCCAAAGCGTGTTGGCGCTAGATTCACCACCGCATTCATCGCGCTGACCGCTTCGATGACTTTCGCATCGGCAACGATAATACCCGTACGCATACCGGGCAGGCCAATTTTAGACAGGCTAAAGCACAAAATCGTATTGTTATCCCAATTCAAATGCGCATCTGAATAGATGATATTGGGGAAGGGCATACCGTAGGCGTTATCGATAATCAGCGGGATGTCATAGCGTTTGGCAATCTCGGCCAAATGCGCCATCTCCTCATCGGTCAATACATTACCGGTTGGATTGGTCGGACGCGAACAGCAAATTGCGCCAATACGACCTTCTTTTAGCGCGGGTAAATTCTCTAACGCCTCAAAATCGACGCGATATTTAAAGAAACCTTCCTCGCCATCATGGGTTACTTCATCGATATGCGGCAGTACGGCTGCGAAATGCTGACCTTCGACATGCACATCACTATAGCCAATATATTCAGGCGTTAATGGTAGTAGGATTGATTTATCGACAGACTGGCTTTCTTTATCCTGACTGTGCTCATCAACAAAGGCCCCACCAAATAAATTGAACAAGTAGAAAAAAGCATTCTGTGAGCCATTGGTGAGAGCGATATTTTCTGAGGTGAGGTTCCAGTCATAATGACGATTAAAGAAGCCAACCAACGCATCGATAAAGCCCGCATCACCCTGCGGATTTGAGTAATTTGCCATACTGATAATCGCGCTACTATTGGCTTCACCAGCATCGTTATCATTACCAAGAGCTTTATAAGTCTCTAAAAACAGCTCATTGACGGCATCAATTTTGGCAGGATTACCACCGCCTAACATATTGATAGGCTGATCGCTTTTTAGCGCATCGCCCAAATCATCCATCAATTGTGAGATACCCGTAGGTTGGGTGAATTTTTGACCGAATTTTGAGAATTTCATAAGGCTACCATGCTGTTTTGGAGGATTTTGTAAGGTGTCATTTAATCGATAAAGTTGGGCTAGTATAGCAAATGGTTGCGATAAAATAAGCAAAGCGGATGGCTGATATTGGTTTATCTTCCTATACGCTCTGTTAAGCAAAAAAAAGCCCTCTACATGAATAGAAGACGTTTTAGGTGCTTGAGGTTTTGGAGCCGCCATGCGCTCATATCTTATCTATACGCTACTGTCGAGGTTAAGCTACTCTTTAAAACGACTATATTTATTTGATACCAAAGAAAAACATTCTCTTATTTGCTGAGCTGATGTCTTCAAAATCTATATTTAGATTATCTGTAATAAGTTTTTTTCTAACATCTTTAGATGCTGCTATCAAATCTCTCTCAAACTTTGCGCCATTAACAGCTAAGTCTTCACTATAAAAGTTTGTATATCCTGAAATAAGTATTCTGAGATACAAACTAAAATCGACATAATTGCCACATTCTCGTTTGACTTTAGTCATTGATTTAAAGCTATCTATTCGTCCTATAGCTTTATCAAAAACTGGGTTTGGAATGCGTCGCTGGTAGGAGTTTAGTTTAGAGCTATAAACTATATCAAAACCTAGATATGTGAAACTATCTTTAGCACCGTATATTTTGGTTTTCTGTTCACCAGCCATTTTTTCAATGTCTAAACCAATATTTCTGAGATTTTGTTGAACGTGTTCTTTGATTTTCTTAGCCTTGCCATAAGAGTCATCAAAGATTAGGAAATCATCTGCATAACGTATATACGGTATGCTGTTCTTAATCATTAAATTGTCAAATTCGTATAAATACATTGAAGAGCATAAAGAAGCTATCGGCATACCTTGGCGAACGCCCTTATCTTTAAGTTCTTCTAAATATTTTTCTATCAGTTTTTTGTACTTTAGATCGCCATAATCCAACTTAGCATCGCAGTAAACAAAACTTTTAAAAATAGCAATCAGCTCTTTATCTTCATTTAAGCCAATGAACTCTTTTTCAAATTTCTTTACAGCGATTTCTCTATTTATATTATCAAAAAATTTAACAATATCCGCTTTGATAACGTATTTATAATTGCTCCGATATTCTATAACGTCATCTAAGGCTTTACGTATACCATCTATAGTTTTTTTACTTGGTTTCCCTGCCTCATCTAAAGTATCTATAACTTTTTTATGAATGTCTTTATTCAAGGCATGATCATACTCGCAAAATCTATTATAGATTTTATCGTAATGTTTTTTGAGGTATTCCAAAAACAGCTTTTGAAGGATTCTATCTTGTACTGAGGGGACACAAACCAAACGAGTATTGTCTAACGTCATTACGTCGTGTTTAAGACAATTTGTTTTAGGAAGAATGATGGGTGTTAACGGATCACAATTGTACTTTAGCTGTACTATTTTATGACATATAGCAGTGAGGGTAACTTCATTGAATTGTTCTAGGTAGCTATTAACAGAAATATACTTTGCGTGATAAACATTGTCTGATTTCAGTTTCTTTTTAGATAGTAAACCGAGATTTTTTTCGAAATTTTTACGAACATAGGATGAAAACTTAACCTTGTCTATCATGACTATCTCCCTTGCTTCTATTTAACAAACCTTTTGCAAAAATTCATATATTAAGTATTACCAACGAAATAAAGAATTTATGCAAAAGGTCTATTCACTAGATAGCCATGATGAAGGTGCAGTGCTACAAGCAATCTATGAGCCAGCTTTCTTAAGCGTTGAACAATGTCGCCACTTGAATATAGCGCACGTTTAAAACTGTACGTCATATAGCTGTCATATGGAATGATAAGCTCATCTACAACAACCTTACAATCAGTTAAATTGTTAACGTTATCTAGAGCTGTATCCACTAGCTTTGCGATTTTCTTGCGTATTATTTCACTGTTATATATTAACACAAAAGCGTGTGCAATTGTTATCAATACTGCTACAAATATGTACGTCTTTGCAGCAAATGGTGCTGTTGGCGATAGTGCGCCGTTTATCAACACCACTCTTTCGAGCCATTCGAGAGGCTCAATGAGTTTATTTAACAGGAAAGCTATTTTCGATATATTCACCATGTCACTACCACCAGATATTGTTCCGTCCTTTTGAGTGCAAGGTAGCAAGGGCAAAAGTGCTACACGCAATCTATGAGCCAGCTTTCTTAAGCGTTGAACAATGTCGCCACTTGAATATAGCGCACGTTTGAAACTGTACGTCATATAGCTGTCATATGGTGTGACAAGCTCATCAACAATAAGCTTACAATTTGTTAAATTGTTTGCGTTCTTTAGAGCTAATTAGATAATAACATTAATTTTTTATATTTATGAATTAGAAAACACTTGTTAATTAAAATTATTCTATTACGATTTAATTTGTACGACTATCCATATTGATTAGAGATCTTTTTTACATTAAATCATCGCCCTTACCCGCGCCATAATCCCGCGCCCAATCACTAAGCGCACATAAATAATGGCAATGGCAAACAGCAAACCAATTAACGCCACACCGCCGATGCCTAAGCTAACCCATGGCACACTAAAGCGCAGGTTAAACCATTGGGTAATAGCAGCCCAAGCCCCGATGTTAGCGATAATCACCGCAAATAAGGCGGCACTAATGCCAAGTATGCCAAGCTCTAAGATATTGAGCATATATAGGTCGCGCTTTTGCATACCGAGCAGCCTAAATGAGGCGCTATCCGCCATGCGGTCTTGTGAGGTAGACAGTAGCGAGCTAATCAAGACCATGATACCGGTCAATAATGCCAGTAAGGTGAAGACATAGACCAAACGGCTCATTTGCACCACCAACTCTTGGACTTGCTGCGCGATAGCCGTGCCGTCGATAGTTGTTACAGCAGGAAATTCGCGTACCAGTTTGCCTTGTAGTTTTGGAATTTCTTCCGCTGCGACGTGGGCGGTGGCAAATTGGATTTGCGGAGCAGCTGATAAAACCGCTGGCTCAAATAAGAAATAAAAATAGGGACTGGGTCCTTTCTCATAGCGCGAGCGGATACTGGTGATTTGCCCGACAATTTCAATCCCTTGGATATTGAAGCGAACCTGATCACCCATGCCAACGTTTAACAAAATAGCAGCCGTATCCAAAATCGATAACGGCTCGACGGTTTGTGCTGTCTCATTATCTGCATTCTTAATAGGAGTGTAAAGCTCGTTTTTTACTAGCGAATCAGTAATAAACTCAGTATCCATCACCGTATCGGCGTAGCTTAAATTAAAAACACGCGCAGGGTCATCAAAGCCGTCAGCAGGTTCGATATCTTGTACGGGTACATCATTAGCTGTGACGACACGGGCACGAATAACGGGATAATAGCTCACAGGCGCAGCAATGATGTTATCAATTTCATCGTGCTGGTCACTTTGAATATCGAGCAAAAATAAATTGGGCGCATCTTCAGGATACGCATTAATAAACTGCGCATTGATACTATGATTAAGCGTGGTAATCAAAGTTAAGACCGCCACTGACAGCGATAAAGTGACAAAAAATAATGCGGACTGATTGCCTTTACGGGCAAGGTTATGGATAGCAATACGCTGCATCCAGCTGATATTAGAGTACTGAGCAAACTTAGTCAGTAGCCATAACCAACCGCGCGCCAATAGCCAAAATATCGCTACGAAGGCAGTTAAGCCTATTAAGAGCTGCGCACCTAGTATCAGAGAATTGACTTCATAAGCAAAAAACGCATAAAGCCCGATTAGCATCAACCCATACCATAATAGCGGCAAGCGTCGATACCACGGCATATTTTGCGAGTTTGTGCTTACTCCTTGATTAAGTAAAGTAGCAGGCTTGGTCGTACTTAGCGTGTTTAAACCACGCTGAGCGATAAGCAAAGTCAGCACTAAAGCGATAATAATGGTTTTAATAGCGCTAATAGGATTGATGGCTAGACCAACATCAGCAGGCAAGATAGCAATAAGATAAGGTTGACCGACTTTCAGTAAGCCAAAACTGACGATAACTGCGGCAATACAGGCGATGATAGTGGTAACAATCAATAGCTGATAGTAGCTGCGTTTCAGCGAGCTAAGCGGTTCACCCAATGCTAAGCGAATCGCATTACTAGACTGCTGCTTGGTCACAAAAGCGGTAATCACGCCATACATCGCTACCGCAGATAACAAGAGCACGGCAATGACGAGCAGCTTTAAGAACATCAATACATTATCAGAAATACGCGAGACAGAGGTATCGGCCGACTCCGCATCAGAGAGCTCAATATCAGGATAATTGCTTAGTATTTGCGTGAGTTTATCACGCTGCACGGCCATTAATTCAGGCTCGCCAGCCAGCTCAATACGGTAGTTGATACGGCTACGCTGACCCAATAAATTGGTCGCTGCGAGCGCATCTTGATGCATCAAAACCCGCCCGCCAAAACCAAAGGCGGTCAACGGACGGTCAGGCTCTTTGGTTAGCACATCACTAATGGTAAAATCAGCATCACCAATGGTGATTTGGTCACCGACACTGGCGTTTAAGCTGTTAAGTATTTCAGGCGCGACGACGACATTCTTAGCGCTTAATTGCTGCCATAACGGTTGCCCTGAAGCAAGCTCGGCTTCTCCGTATAATGGATAAGCCGGAGAGACGGCTTTGACGCTGGCAAGCAAAGTTTGCTCATCGGTCACCACCATCGCGCTAAACTGATAGTCATATACTATTTGCGTATCAGCGACCGTCTCTACTTGCGTTAATACCTCGCTTGGCCATTCTTGCTTGCTGTTTAATATTAAATCGCCGCCAACGAGCGCACGCTGATTGTCGTTGATATAGGTAGCAACCGATTGCTGAACGGAGTCGAGGGTGAGGTAAGTTGCAAGCGATAACGTTAGCGTCAATAAAAATAATAGCGGATAAATCCAGCGTTGCCACCAACTGCGACTTAAGGCTTGCGTGCCTAAGGTGCGATTAAATAGTTGGCTTATTATGCCACTCGAGTAATTCGACTCATTATCCATGTTATCCATTAATTTTTGATCCATCTATCATACCGTCATGCATGGTAATGACACGATCTGCCATCTGAGCAAGCGCGGCATCATGGGTGACGACGACCAGTGCCGAGCCCACTTGCTGGCGTAAATCTAATAATAGCTGCATCACTTGATTGGCATTTTGCTCATCTAAGTTGCCTGTTGGCTCATCGGCAAAGACAATCTTCGGCTGTGAAACCAACGCGCGGGCAACGGCAGTACGCTGCTGCTCACCACCTGATAATTGGTTGGGCAAACTATCACGCCTATGCCCCAAATCAACCGCTGCAATCAACTCGTTTACCCGCGCTTTGTTTGGACGGCGAGCGATATCAAGCGGGAAGGCAATGTTCTCCGCTACCGTCAATGTCGGTAATAGATGAAAAGATTGAAAGACAAAACCCATATCACGTTGGCGAATGACCGCCAACGCATCTTCATCAAGGTTGCTTAAGGTTTGCCCTGCCAACTCAACGGAACCACTATCAGGATAATCTAACGCTGCTAATAGTCCTAATAACGTGGATTTTCCTGAGCCAGATTTGCCCATGATAACCACAAACTCGCCCGCATTGACATGGATATCTACGTCTTTGATGATAGACAGCTTTTGCTCACCGACTTGCACGGTTTTATTAAGTTGTAAGGCCGTTAGTAATGGGGAAGGTTTAGATGTGGGTGTAATTGTTGCAGTTGAACCTAAGTCTGAAGCTAAAGATGTCATTGCGTAGTCTCAGTAGGCGTGCTTGTTGATGTTAGCTTTGCTTCTAGCTTTTCAATTTCAGGCTTAAGCACTGGCAAGATATTATTATCAACGATAATGGTATAACCTTCTTTGGTTGGATGAATGGTATCGGCTTGATTAAGCTTAGGATCGCCGCCTACACCATCTAAAAAGAAAGGAATCAGCGGTACATTCATATCTTTAGCCACTCTTGGATATATCGCGGCAAACGACTTTACATAATCAGAACCAAGATTGTCATAAATCTGCATACCGCCCAAGATAACTTCACTTCCATTGTCCTGCAGGCGTTTAACAGCGGTGCGAATATTGGCTTCGACCGTTGCCACATCAATACCACGGATGGCGTCATTAGCTCCGACGGTCAAAATCGTGATATCGGGCTTGGTTTGCAAAACCCAATCTAAGCGATTGACGAGGCCCGTACTGGTTTCACCACTTAAGCCTGAATTGACTACTCTGAAATTTTTATAGCCAAGCTCTTTTAGGCGTGCTTCTAGCTGCGCGGGATAATTGGCATCATTATCGACGCCAAGCCCTTCGGTTAATGAATCACCCAATGCCAATATCGTTAATGGCGCTTGCTGCTCAGTTGTAGTTGTAGTTGTAGTTTTCTGGGTTTCGTTGGTTTGGGTGCTAGTGCTTTGAGTAGTGACGGTTTGAGTGCTATCGTCAGCCTTATTAACATCAGGCTCTTTTTGACAACCGCTGACTGCAAGGGTAACGCTTAATGCTGCCGCTATTATTAAAGGTTTGGATACAGAGGCAGGTAAGCGTTTAGCCAAATAAGAAGAGATATTTATCATAATTTTGCTGTCCTATTTACAATCAAACCAGTGTAGCAAACTAAGCTTATGAGCAATATGGCGCGACAGTTAACGGTATTGCGCGCCTGTCAGTCAGTATAAAGGGCAAAAATTAAGCCTTCTTACCATCGACCATTACCGGACGGCTAACCATCCAAGCGAAACCCACGTTTACCACCATTAAGACCAACATGATTAATAAGGGCAAATCCCAACTGTCCGTTGCTTCATGCAACCAGCCTGTGCCCAATGGACCGAAAAATGCAATCAGATAACCGACCGCCTGCGCCATACCCGACAGCTCGCTTGATTGATTAGCGGTATAAGTACGCATCGAAAACAGCATCATACTCAAGGTAAAAATCGCTGAACAACCGATACCCATCAGCGCTGACCACAGCCACGCCAAATCAGCTGATAAATAGCTGACTCCTAAGATACCAATCACATTTAAGACGGCAGCAAATACCGCCAACGCCTGAATAGGACGTCCGCGATTAACGAGCCAGGTTAAGCTTAAAATCGCTACCGGTGCCATAAACTGGAAGACCGAATTCATCTGCCCCGCGCTTACCGCCGATAGCCCTTTACTGAGCCAAATTGAAGGTAAAAAACTGGCAACGGTATAAAAAAGTAGCGATTGTAAACCCATAAAAACCGCGATTTGCCAAGCAAAAGGTGTGCGCCACATTGAGATAGGGGACGGGGCCTTTACGCCTTCAGCAAGCGGTATGATTGGCTGATGATTTGACGAGCCCAAACGTAGCCGTAGCAGCACCCAAATAATTAAGGCAAACACGCCCAAAATTGACCAACCACCAAGCGCCCATTGCCAGCCAACTTGCTCAGATAATGGCAAGACCACGCCCGCGACAATCCCTGCTGACACTGTCATGGTTAGACTAAATAAACCCGTAATTAACGGAATATGATTTGGTGTGCGCTGCTTGATAACAGGAGCGGCAAGGGTATTGGCAAAACCAATGGCCAACGTCAGCAGTAATGTGCCAGCTAAAAACCCAATCCAAGTTGGAATAAGGCTACGAATAATCATGCCTACCGTTAATAAGGCAATCATCGCAATCAGGGTGTTCTCAAGTCCAAAACGCTTACCAATGGCTGGTGAAATAAAAGCCCCAAGCGCAAAAGTCAGCATCGGTACCGCACCCAGCCAGCCAATTTGGGTTTCAGAGATATCTAGCGCCCCTTGAACCACTGGCGCAATAGAACCTAGCGCCACAATTGGCGAGCGCATATTGGTCGCCAATAAAATCATGGCACAGAGCACTAGCCAAAACGTAAAGCGTGAAGAGGGCAGCTTAAAGTTTGACGGCGCACCCGACTGAGACTCGGAAGAATGGAGCGGCAAATCATTTTGCACATTAGGAGAGGTAGACATAGCAGCACGACTATCAGCATAAGAAAAAGGACACGTCATTAAAAAGCGCAGGCGCACCATCGCTTATAAAATAACACCAGAGTACGTCACCCAAAAGGTGATTGAGACAATAGATTAGAATGTAAGAGTTCAGAATATAAAAACACTTGTCGAAAGCAAGCCATATGTAATGGTTGTTCTATCGAGCAGGGCAAACTTACTATATGACTAATGGCTTTAATTTTTTGCTTATAAAAAGCGTTCTATACCAATACTAAGCTATAAACGCTAAACGCATAAAAAAATAGCGTCAGTCACTGTTAGTTTGCAATATTAATTACAAAGGACTAGACGCTATTATAGGAACAGATGTTAGGTGAATGCTACCAGCGTATGGTAACAAATAAGGCGTTTAGACAGACTTACCTAGTTGGGCAGCTTTAAGCGCGATTTCTTGCTGTTGGTCGACCAGTGAGTCGCATTTATTGGGGTCATTACCACAAAATGAGCAGTGTTCGTCGCCCATCAATTTCGCCACACCGCCGCAAGAGCCTCTAAGCGGCTTTTTCTTGACCATATAACCGATACCCATAAAGATAAAAAACAACATGAAGACGGTAAAGGTAATGGCAAGCATAGGAAACAATTGGTTAAGCATAGAGGGAACCTCTCGTTTAAAATATGGGACAGTCATCTACTCGATAACTTGCTTATAGTATAGCAAAAATTCACCTTGCTCGTTTGTGCTTAACAGGTACATTAAAGCCTAGGCTTTTGATATTAGGACTTTTTATCAGCCCGCAGGGTTTTCATCGCAGGAGTTTCTACCACTTGCCAATCATCAGTACTGTCGGTAGCGGTATCTGCTGAAACGTCTTTAGCCAAAATCACAAATAAAGCCGCGATATTGTGCTCTCTGGCAGTTGCTAGCGCTTTTTCATAAGGCATCGCGGTCAAAGCAGTTGCCCAAGCATCAGCCAGCGCAACTGTTTCTGCAGCGACGGTTACCGATGGAGCACCGCCCATAATTGGTTTGCCTGTCGTTGGATCAATGGTATGGCTATAGTGCTTACCATCGAAAACGACTGAATTGCGATAGTTGCCAGAGGTGGCTAAATGCATATTATTGCTGATATTAATCGGCTGGCGAATCACTGCCACGGTTTGGCGCGCGCTCACCGTGCTGCCTTCGATGGGCGCATCAATGGCAATTTGCCACGGTTGCTGCTGAGCACTGACACCAGAGGTCGCCACTTCACCGCCAATCTCAACCATATAATTGCGAATCTGATAGTCATCTCTGAGTACATCGGCGATAACGTCAACGCCATAGCCTTTAGCCACCGCCGAAAAATCAAGCTCGACGCCATCTTTGGTTTTATAAATGCTTTGGTCTTTTTGTATCACGCTTTTAAAGTCGACCAATGCTTTTGCTTGTGCAATCTCAAGCGCTGTCGGCGGACTTTGTAAGCGCTCAACCGTCATGGTACTGCCAAAACCCCAGGTTTCAATCAATGGCATCACCGTAGGATCAAACGCGCCGCCCGATAGCTCATAGACTTGCCTAGACGCTTCTAAGACATGGCTGAAATCGGCGTCGATAGCAATAGGGGTATCTTTATCTAATTGGTTGAATTTAGAAATGGTAGAGTCCGCTTGATAAGTGGACATGCTGTCATTGATGTCTTGCAGGCGCTTATCGATGGCGGCTTGTATGGCAGCTTCATCAGCGCCTTTAGGCAATTGATAACTGATATGGTAGCTGGTGCCCATGGTCTCGCCGCTGAGATTGTTATAATCAGTCTTTTGCTGGCAAGCGCTAAGAGCAAGTACGGAGCCGATAGCAATCACAGACAGAAAGGCGGGTTTCATTGATGGGTTAGCAGCGCTAAGCGAGGTTAAGTTTGTCATAGGAGTCATCACAGCTTGATAGAGCAAAGGGGTGAGTGGGGCGCGTTAGCTAGTAAAAACCGTTAGTAAAGACAGTTATTCAATAACTAAGCAAGCTAAGCGTTGCCTATTTTACACCCCTTGTCACCCATAAGGCCAATCATCAAATTAAGACCTAATTGTTTAGCTTGCTTAGTTTATTTTATTTTACTTTTGACTCACGGATAAGCTTATAAAGCTTTGGCGGCGATAAACGATTGACTCTAGTAGCGAGCTTTTCTTTATTACCGGCAATGATAATATACTCTTCTTCGTTAGTCAGCGCTTTGACGACCTGTTTGGCAAAGCTAATCGCCGTCAATCCTTTATTGGTTGCCTCATCCATCGTACCCTGCACGCTACCATCACCAGTCAACGCATTGATAGAGATATTGGTTTGAATAAATCCTGGGAATATCGTTGCCACCTCTATACCTTGCTCATGCAATTCTGCACGCAGGCTGTTTGCCCACATATGGATGGCGGCTTTGGCAGCACCATAAGCGCCGCGATATTGGGTACCAAGTAAACCTGCCACGCTCGATACCATGACAATTTTGCCGCCACCTTGCGCAATCATATCTGGTAATACCAGTCTGGTCAGCCGCGTTTGCGCAAAGTAATCTATCTCCATGATTTGCCGTTCGACGTCCTCAGTCGTTTCCATAATGAGCGAACGTTGACTGACGCCGGCATTATTAATCAGCCAGTCTACTTTTTCAGTTTTAGCTTTGACCGCTTCATAGGCTTCTTTTGCTTGCTTAGCATCGGCGATATCAAAGGGGACGACGATATGTTTTTTGCTATTTTTGCAGCGTTTTTTAACCGTCTCTAATTTCTCTTTATCACGCCCGCTTAAAATAATGGTGGCACCGCGTTTGGCAAAGGCGATAGATAATGCTTCACCGATACCGCTAGAAGCGCCGGTAATCCAAATGGTTAAATCTTTAATTTTGGTTTTCATAAGAATCCTTTCTTAAATAATGAAGTTTTTTCATATAGTTAAACAACTGATTTTTTAGCTTAACAATACTTCAATTTTAAAGCCACTGGTTAAATAATATCGTGTCGTAAATTTAAAGCAAAAAAAGGCACCAAAAAGGATGCCTTTAATCTCAAATAATAATTATTTAACTAAATAACAAGAATTATCTTTCGATGAGTCTTTGACTTGTATAACGATAACCTTCTGATTCCATACAAGAGTTAAATAATACACTTTCTTTTTCATTATTCACTTTAGCTATACCAATCTGGTAACGACACTTTTGTATAGCGCTATGTGTGTCATGTTTTGATATGCCTACTTTTTGCCATGTAGGTTGAACAGTAGGTGCAGAGGAACAAGCAGATAGTATTAAAGTAGCGGCGACTATGCCTGTAAAGATACTAGTTTTCATGTTATAGCCTTTGTTAAAAATGATTTATTGACCAAAAACTTAGTTAAAAAGGATCTGGAATCCTGAAAATAAGTAGTAAGCCAGCATTAAATTTTAACAAATATTTACTATAATTGTAAGGTTTTAGAAACAAAAAAAGAGCCTCACTGAGACTCTCTTTTTATTCATGACTTTAAAGATACGTTCTTTGCTTTACCACCCACTTAACCACCGAAGTCATCAAGCATGATATTTTCATCTTCCACACCCAAGCTATGTAGCATATCGATGACCGCCGCGTTCATCATCGGTGGCCCACACATGTAGTATTCACAGTCTTCTGGGTTTGGATGGTCTTTGAGATAATTCTCAAGCAGCACATTATGAATAAAGCCGGTTGGACCTTCCCAATTGTCTTCTGGTAAGGGGTCAGACAAGGCCACATGCCACTCAAAGTTATCAAACTCTTCTTCTAGTTGATCATAATCTTCAACATAGAACATCTCACGAATCGAGCGTGCACCATACCAAAAGCTAATCTTACGATCAGTATTTAAGCGCTTAAGCTGATCAAAAATGTGCGAACGCATCGGCGCCATACCCGCACCACCACCGACGAAAATCATTTCAGCGTCAGTCTTTTTGGCAAAGAACTCACCATAAGGACCAGAAACGGTCACTTTATCGCCAGGTACGAGGCTAAATACCCAAGAGGACATTTTGCCGGGTGGAATACCGTCAGGGCCACGTGGTGGTGGACTGGCAATACGGATATTAAACTTGATAAGGCCTTTTTCTTCAGGGTAGTTGGCCATCGAATAAGCACGAATCACCGGCTCATCAACTTTTGACACATAGTTGAAGATACCAAATTTTTCCCAGTCTTCGCGATACTCTTCGTCAATCACAAAATCTTTATAATGCACTTCATGTGGTGGCGCTTCTAGCTGTACATAGCCACCGGCACGGAAGTTAACTTCTTCACCATCTGGAATTTTAAGCACCAATTCTTTAATAAAGGTAGCAACGTTATCGTTAGAGATAACTTCACATTCCCACTTTTGTACATCAAAAAACTCAGGATCAATCTCGATTTTCATGTCTTGCTTAACCGCAACCTGACAGGCAAGACGCATGTGGTTACGGATTTCACCTTGGGTGAAGTAACCCGTTTCGGTGGGCAGGATAGATCCGCCCCCTTCAATAACGCGGCAACGACACTGCGCACACGTACCGCCACCACCACAGGCTGAAGATAAGAAAATACCTTCGCTCGCCAGTGTTTGTAGCAGTTTTCCGCCTGCCGGTGTCACGACGTCATTATCGGGATTATCATTGATATGGATAGTAACATCGCCTGAACTGACCAGTCTTGAGCGCGCCGCCAAAATAATGGCAACGAGGCCCATGATGATCAAGGTAAACATAGCAACGCCACCAATCGCCGTAGCGTAATCCATGGTAGGTATCCTTAATCTATGGAGTAGGGGTACGAAAAGACGTCATTGCGTTTTTCCTGAACCCCTACCGAATAAATGAATTAAATAGGTCAAATCGCTAAATAGGCTTTTAAGCGTAGCGGTTTAAATTGACATACCGCCGAAAGACATAAAGCCAAGTGACATCAGACCGACCGTGATAAAGGTAATACCAAGACCACGCAGCGGTGCTGGAATATCTGAGTATTTTAGCTTTTCACGGATACCCGCCAAGGCGGTAATCGCCAATGCCCAACCGAAGCCTGCGCCAACGCCGTATACCATCGATTCACCAAAGTTATAGTCACGCTCAACCATAAATAGCACGCCACCTAAAATGGCACAGTTCACGGTAATGAGTGGTAAGAATATCCCTAAGGCGTTATACAGACTTGGGACGAACTTATCTAAGAACATCTCTAGAATCTGTACCACAGCGGCAATCAAACCGATATAACTGAGTAGACCTAAGAAGCTTAAGTCTATATCAGGGAAACCTGCCCATGCCAGCGCACCATCTTTTAGGATGAACTGAAACAGTAAGTTATTTAGCGGTACGGTAATTGCCATTACCACCACCACCGCCACCCCAAGACCGATAGCGGTTGATACCTTTTTCGATACCGCCAAAAAGGTACACATGCCTAAGAAGTAGGCCAGCGCCATATTCTCGATAAAAACTGAGGTTATAAATAAACTGACATAATGTCCCATTAGTGACCGCCTCCTTGTACCATGCCTTTAGATTGCGGCTTCATTACAAATTCAGCTTCTTCAACCTGTTCTGGTTTCCATGTACGGATAATCACGATAAACAGGGCGATAATAAAGAACGCTGACGGTGGTAGTAGCAGTAGACCGTTTGGTACGTACCAGCCACCATCGGTCGCAGTTTGTAAAAGGGTGATGCCAAACCAACTGCCTGCACCTAAAATTTCACGAATACTGGCGACAAATAGCAGAACCGCCGAATACCCAAGACCGTTACCAATACCATCTAAAAAGCTTGGTATCGGTGGATTGCTCATCGCAAAGGCTTCAGCACGACCCATTACTATACAGTTTGTGATAATCAAACCAACGAATACTGACAAGCCTTTACTGACGTCATAAGCGACCGCTTTTAAGATCTGATCGACCACGATAACCAATGACGCAATAATCGTCATCTGCACAATAATACGAATACTGGCTGGAATTTGCTTACGGATAATAGAGATAAAAAAGCTTGAAAATGCGGTGACCAAGGTCAACGCCACACTCATTACCAATGCATTCGCCACACTGGTGGTAACCGCCAATGCCGAACAGATACCTAAGATTTGTAGCGCAATGGGGTTATTATCAAAAATAGGCGAGGTTAAAATACTTTTTGTATCAGCCATGTTATGCCTCCTTGCCGTGTGCTGCTGGTACTACTGCGACCAGTTTGGTTACGGGATGCGTCTGCTGTTGATGTAAGTTCTGACCCAGCTTTTTATACGGGCTTTGACTGGCTTTCACTTCAGCATCTGCCAATGTTTTACCACTTTCTTCACGTAGCTGATCTAAGTACGGCTTATAGCCTTGCTCACCCAACCAAAACTGAATCATATTGCTGACGCCGCGACCGGTTAAGGTTGCGCCACTGATACCATCGACCCAGTTATCTTTTGGATTACCGGCTTTGGTTACACCTGTTGCTACCGCACCGTTTTCGTCATAAGAGTGAATGCCGCTCCACATGGCGCGCCATTCTGGTTCTTCAATACGAGCACCTAAACCTGGGGTTTCTTTATGCTCATAGAAACTAATACCTTTGATGGTATTCATGTCACTTTCAAGCGTTAAGAAACCATAAATAGTACCCCATAGTCCATAACCTTGAATCGGCAGCACCACCATTTCCGGCTTTCCGGCGTCATCATTTTTGACATAGACTTTGGCGTATTTAGGAACACGACCGATACCAGCAGGATCATTACTGCCCAAGTCTTCACTTAAGGCTTTGTTCTTGGTCGCTTGACTGGCATCGTAAGCGTTACGATCAGGAATACCAGCGGTCTTTAACGCGTCGTCATCGAGGTAGTTGCCTTTATTAAGGTCAACAATTTTTACCTCAAAATCTTCAAAACGCTCAGCCACATCTTCATTGGTGTCGGAAGCCGGGTCAAACATACCGGCTGCTACTAAGATGTTTTTGTTACGGTCTAAGCGCGCGTTTTCAACTTGCGCTGGCTTTAAACCAACAGCAGCGGCTGAGACCAATACAGAACACACCAAGCATAGCGTCAACGCCACGCTGATGGTTTTTGCATTATTACTTTTGGGCTTGGACATAGCGAACCCTCCGTGCTGTTTGGCGCTTGATATTTGCTTGCGTCACAAAATAATCAAATAGTGGCGCAAATAAGTTAGCGAATAGAATGGCTAGCATGATACCTTCTGGGAAGGCTGGGTTGACGACACGAATCAATACGGTCATAAAACCAATCAAGATACCATAAGCCCAGCGGCCTTTATTGGTGTGCGCGGCAGAAACAGGATCTGTTGCCATAAACACGGCACCAAAGGCGAAGCCACCGATGACTAGATGCCAATAGAACGGCAGTTTCATCATCATATTGTCTTCAGAACCAATCATGTTAAAGACCAGTGAAGTGGCAATCAGACCAACCACACAACCTGCCATGATGCGCCATGAGGCAATGCGCGTCCACAGTAGAACCACTGCACCCATTAAGATAGCTAGGGTTGATACTTCACCGATACTGCCTTGCATGTTACCTAAGAACGCATCGCTCCAGGTGATGGCATTACCATAGACATCGACAAAATCTTGTGGAACGACGCCAAGTGCGGCAAGACCAAGAGGCGTTGCGCCTGAGAAACCATCAACCGCGGTCCATACTGAGTCACCCGACATATAAGCTGGATAAGCAAAATATAAGAACGCACGACCCGATAGGGCAGGGTTAAGGAAGTTTTTACCGGTACCGCCAAAGACTTCTTTTGCCACGACCACACCAAAGATGATACCTAAGGCAACTTGCCACAATGGAATATCTGGTGGTAGACAGAGTGCAAACAGTACCGAGGTGACAAAGAAACCTTCGTTGACTTCATGCCCGCGCACGACGGCAAAGATAATCTCGCAGAGAATGCCAACGCCAAAAGTCACAAGATAAATGGGTAAGAATTGCATGGCACCGTAGACAAAGCTTGCCCAAATACTGTCTGGGTTATAGCCTGCCATACTGGTGATAACAGTGCGCCAGCCGTCAGGCTGTAAGCCAAGCGTTGCAATCGCAGTTAATGCTTGATGACCGATATTGTACATACCCCAAAACATGGCTGGGAAGGTACATAACCATACGGTAATCATAATACGCTTGAGGTCAATACCGTCGCGTACGTGTGATGATGCGTATGTCGTTGAGCTTGGTTGACGCAAAAACGTATCAAACATCTCAAAGATGGCATAGTATTTTTCGTGTTTGCCACCCTTGGTGAAAGACGGCTCCATACGATCGAACATATTGTGTAAAAATTTCATCGTGGTTAGCCCTCCAGCTCAATGCGCGTTAAGTTATCACGCAAAATATCGCCGAATTCATATTTGCCAGGAGATACGAAGGTGCATAATGCCAAATCTTCTTCGTCCAATTCAAGTACGCCCAAATCGACGGCGGTGATGATGTCTTCGACAATCAAAGCACGTAATAACTGCGTTGGCAGGTAGTCTTGCGGCATCACCTCTTCATAAACCCCAATTGGCACCATCGCACGCGGTGAGCCATTACTGGTAGTTGTGAAGTTATATTTCTTACTACCAAAAAACTTAGAAATATAGATAGGCAGTTTTGAGAAACGGTTGCTACCGACGCTTAAGAAATGGAACGCTGGACGCTCACGACCTTCAGATAGCACACTGACTTGATTATCAAAGCGACCAAGATAAGCAGTATTGCCAAACACTTTACGACCTGATAGCACAGAACCTGAGATAATACGGTTCTCACCAGCCTCGAGCTGACCTTTGGTCAATGCCGTGATATCAGCACCACGTTCGGTGACGATTAAGTGCGGGTTTTTGACCGCAGGACCGGCAAGGCTAAGCATGCGGCGCGTATATAAGCGCCCCGTGGTAAATAGTTTACCAATGGCAATCACGTCTTGATAGCCAACCGTCCAAACGGTCACGCCGCGCATGATGGGATGCAAAAAGTGAATGTGCGTACCAGCAAGACCGGCTGGATGTTTACCGGCAAAGCTATGATACTCAGTGACATTATTAGCCGCCGTTTTGGCAACTGGCGTCAACTGAGCATCGCCATGATGGCAGACAAAGGTCTTGGGGCTGAGCGTTGATAATACGGCAAGTCCGTCATTAAACGCCTGCAATTGCTCATTAATGATCAACATCGGGTCAAATGCTAATGGATTGGTATCCATGGCGTTGACAAAGATGGCATGCGGACGGGCACCGATTTCAGGAGCACGGCTAAAGGGCCGCGTACGAAACGCGGTCCATTCACCAGAGGCAAGCAGTTGGGTTTCAACGACTTCAGAATCTAGGTCAGCAAGTTGCTGGGAGTCGTAGCGCTGAAATTCTACTTCTTCACCGTTTGGGTCGACCGCAATCACAAGACTTTCGAACACACGACGCTCACCGCGATTCACGGCGATGACCTTACCAGCAGCAGGGGCAGTATAGATAACGCCGACTCGTTTTTTATCTTCAAAAACGGGCTGACCTTTTGCTACGATGTCGCCTTCTTTGACATTCATCGTGGGCTTCATGCCCACATAATCATGACCAACAAGTGCCACATAGGCGGGTCTGTGCTCAGATATCTCGCGGGAGGGTTCACCAGTGATGGGTAAATCCAAACCTTTTTTGATGGTAATCATAAGCGAAAACTTAGTCCATAGTCTAAAACGATACCAGACGTCCTGTTTGGTATATCGGCAGCATGACTAACAGCGTCATCAATAAAGTCCTTTATCAAGCCCCAAAAAGGGCGTGAAAAAGCGCTCTAGACATAACACATCATCATAACTACAAGTAAGAGTATTAACGCTGACCTTAGACTCCTTAACAACACGTTAATGTCTTATTCGAATGACCAAAGTGACGACTGGCTACCAAGGTGTATGCTAAAACCTTCCAATCTAATATTATCCTTAACTAGAATGACGTTAGATAAAAGACAGTTTTAGCATACGATTTATTAAAATCTCAAAATTTGTAGTATTCAAAATCCTAATATCTATAAATCAGAATATCTGTAAATCATAGAATCTTTGTGATTTAAGCAGCGCTATTCATTCGAGTGAATATAAATGAGAAATAAGAGACTTGTTCATGCTTTATGCAAGCCATCTTTTAGAAAACTATCTAAGCGCTTTTTAATGACCTATGATTACAGGGTAAATTCAATTGCTTGATAAGCGCAATCTATAAGCCTAAGCATTAATCTGGTTATTAATACTAAGCTTATATTTACCTTGTGCTGATTAAAATCGTCAATAGGTAGCAGACGATTAGGTTTTATCGCACAAATACAAATTTACCTAGGATTATACGCTAAACTGACCTAAAATTGCCAGTTGGTAAGTGAATTTACCTAATGTTACCAGTGAATCTACGTGCTAAAACTTATAGTTATGATTGTCTGGTTTTTGCCATTATTGAGCCAAATTTTAGGCAGTTTTCTTGTTTTTCATTGTCATTTTAATAGTTAGCGAATTTCTCCTAACAGCCACTTCTAATTTGCTATGCTAAATGACTGTTATTTAGTCACCCTTTAACTGGCTATTGATTAAGTAGCTATTGATACTTGTTTTGTTTTTGAGTTTTTTATTGTTCATATCGTTTTTATAAGGAATGCTATATGTGTGCTGTCCCTGTCATTATCCCTGCTATTGATTTAAAAGATGGTAAATGTGTGCGCTTAAAACAAGGTCGTATGGAAGACGATACGGTATTTTCTGATGATCCAGTCGCTATGGCGGCGCGTTGGGTCAACGAAGGCGCGCGTCGCTTGCATTTGGTCGATTTAAATGGCGCATTTGACGGCATCCCAGTCCATAAGCAAGTGGTCCATGACATTGCCAAAGCCTTCCCTAAGCTGCCGATTCAATTGGGCGGCGGTGTACGTAATATGAAAACTATCGAGCAGTATATTACTGCTGGTCTGACTTATATCATCATCGGCACCAAAGCCGTTGAAGATCCTGATTTTGTGGCGGAAGCTTGTCGCGAATTTGCCGGACATATCATCGTCGGTATCGATGCCAAAGACGGTATGGTTGCAACGCACGGTTGGGCAAACGTCACTGATACCAAGGCCACTGAGCTTGCCAAGCGTTTCGCTGATGTCGGCGTATCTTCAATCGTTTATACCGATATCAACCGCGATGGCATGATGCAAGGCGTCAACGTCGAGCAGACGGTCAACTTAGCGCGTGAAGGCGGCTTACCTGTGATTGCATCAGGTGGCGTCACCGATATGAAAGATATTGAATTGCTAAAACCTTATGGTGATTGTATCGAAGGTATCATTACTGGTCGCGCTATCTATGAAGGTACTCTAGATTTGGGTGAAGCTCAGCTTTATCTAGATGGTAAATAGTTTTTAATGGTCATATCTAGATAATGTTATTGGCAATGTAGCATAAAGCTAGAATAATAAAGGGATGCTTATGGCAGCGTATTTTGACCAGCCCGAATTACGTAGGCTACGCAGATTCAGCAGGCTAGGCAAGTCACGCATAACGACAAAAGCTTGCGCTCAGCTGTTATTGCTATTAAGCATCCTTTTAAACCTGCCCAGTTATGCGGCTGAAAAAAGTAGCACAAGTGAGAATGTTGTAGTCACTGATGAGGTTGCTAATAATAGTACAACTGATAATGAGTCAAGCAATCAGCCGACTACCGTACCAGCTATTAACGACACAGCTATCAATAACCCAAATAGCAGTTTGAATAGTACTATAGCTATCAAGCCTGCGATTCCGAATACTTCCGACTCTACTGTGTCGACGTCTCCGCCAGTTGAGCTACCACCGGTTATCAGTGGTGAAAGTACCAATAATGCTCAAATTGAAACCACACCAACCCCATTAAAAGACAATGACATTCGTCAACGTATCAGTGGTATTTTTTCCGAGATTGAAGGCTTACAAGCGGTCAATGTAAGCGTCAACCAAGGGGTTGTTACCTTAACGGGTGAGACTCCTAATGAAAAAAAAGCCCAGCAAGCCATTAATTTAACCAATCGTTTAACGGACGTGGTGACGGTAGAAGATAGAATCAATCGTACGCTTGATGTGCAAGATAATGTCTCGACCGTTTACCAAAGCCTCAAGGCACAAAGCAAAAACTTAGTCAAAGCTTTACCGCTACTATTGGTAGGGATTCTTTTATTTGCCTTGGTGACTTGGTTTGGCAGTTGGTTATCTAATCGGCAAAAAATGTGGCAACGTCTCACGCCCAACCCTTTTGTCGCAGAATTGCTGGCGCAGACTGTCAAAGTTATATTTATCGTTTTGGGGCTTATCTTAGCGTTAAGTTTGATTGGTGCTGAGACTATCTTGGGCACGCTACTTGGCGGCGCAGGCGTTATTGGTATCGCCGTTGGTTTTGCCGTCAAGGACACGATTGAGAACTATATTGCCTCGCTCATGCTCAGTATTCGCCAACCGTTTCGCGCCCGCGATCATATTTTGATTAACAAACAAGAAGGCATTGTCGTACGCCTAACCTCACGCGCGACTATTTTGATGACTTTAGATGGTAACCAGTTACGTATTCCCAATGCCGAAGTCTTTAAAGCGACGATTTTAAATTACACCAAAAACCCTGAGCGCCGTTTTACTTTTGAGCTAGGCGTAGATGCCAATGACGATCCGCTTGCTGCTATCAAAGTAGGTATCGATGCGATATGTCAGTTGGGTTTTGCTCTAGATAAGCCAAAGGTCACAGCGGTTATCAAAGAAGTTGGCGACTCAAATATTATTTTGCAGTTTCAAGTGTGGGTCAATCAATTAGAAGCTGATTTTTATAAAGCCCGCAGTATTGCCATTCGCGAGACTAAGCATGCGTTGGAAGACGAGGGCTTTAGCCTGCCCGAGCCGATTTATCAGTTGCGCTTTAATCATAAGCTAGAAAAAGCGTTTGAGCAGTTCCAAAGTAGTCAGAGCACTCAAAGTCTTGATAACGCTCACGCTGAGGTAACCGCAACATCCAATACTTCTAACGCTCCTGACGACTCTAGTGCTTCTAAAACGTCTAATAAAGTTCAAGCTGTCGAAACTACAGTTGAGGATAAGGATAAAAAACAGGCGAAGGCACGTGCGAAACATATCCTGCAAGGTCGGAATGCCGACGAAGTGCTTGATGCACGTCCTGATGAGAAGCTAATGGAAAAAGTTGAGCAAGAGATTGCCGAAAATTCAGATGAAACTGATTTATTAAGTAACAATAGCCCGCAAGAATAGCCCGCAAGGATAATGGTAAATATTCCATATAGAAAGGTGAATACTAAAGATAAAAGTCGGCATAAAAAATGCAACGAAACATCTATCTACATTTTATCGAAATAGACGAGACATTTTTTATGCAAATGAAACATCTGATTATTTTTGCTTTGGCAGGTATGGTTATTTTATTAGGATTTAATATGATTAGCGGCAGCCAACGTGAAAAAAATAGAGAAGTAATAGCCGCTAGTAATGAAGTAGAAAAAACTGCTACTAATGCAGCTGAGAGCAATGACGCTAATGCTAGCACTGTTAATCCCACTACCAATACGTCAGATATCGCAAGCAAGCCTTTAGGGCAGCAGCCAAAAGCTATTCTTGATAAGGCGACCACTCAGATAGAGCAAGCAGAGCAGGTAAACCAACAACGTAGCGAGCAAATGATGGACACGCAATAATTTTTAGAGCTTAGAATAATTAATGTTTAGAGTTATTAGTACTTAGAGTTTTTAGGTCTCAAATATCCCGCATCTTAATCCAGCCATTCAATGAACTACCAATTAATCGACACATAAAAAAAGACTAACGATAACGTTAGTCTTTTTTTAATCTTAAGTTTTAGACTACTTTAGCTTTTCTTACTAGCACCTTTACCACGGCTGCTGCTTCTTTTAGCAGAGGTTTTATTAGCCGAAGTGTTGCTAGTCGGAGTTTTCTTTGGCTGATCTCTTTTGGTTTGATTCATTTGGCTCGCTTGCAGTTTGGCTTTGAGGTCAAAGTCGATTTGTAGTAGGTCCATATTGACGCCCGCTACTTTCACTTTTATCAAATCACCAAGCCCAAATACAGTGCCTCTGTCTTTACCGATAAGCTGCTGTTGCTGCTCGTCATAGACAAAGAAATCATCACCAACGTTTGAGATGTGCACTAGACCATCGATATATAAATCAGTCAAGGTCACAAATAGACCGAAACTCGTCACGGTAGTCACGACGCCATCGAACTCTTCGCCGACATGATCTTTCATATAATGGCACTTAAGCCAAGATTCTACATAGCGCGATGCTTTTTCAGCGCGGCGCTCAGTATCTGAGGTTTGCGTGCCAGCAGCATCAAGCGAGAAGTCCATCACAGGCTGCTGACTATTAGTCACTTTCGCTTTGATTGCGCGATGCAGCATTAAGTCAGGATAGCGGCGAATCGGCGAGGTAAAGTGGCTATATTCGTCATAAGCCAAACCAAAGTGACCGATATTGTCAGGCGCATAGTTCGCTTGCATCATCGAGCGCAGCAGCATGCTATGGATACTAATCGCGTCAGGACGCTCTTTAGTCGCTTCGATAATCCGCTGATAATCCGCTTGCGTTGGATTTTCTTCTGGGAAGCTTAGACCAAAGTTTTTTGCATATTCATGAATACGCATCGATTTTTCGCCATCAGGCTTATCATGGTTACGATATAAAACAGGCAGCTCATTTCTCAGGGCAAAGTTTGCCGCACAGGTATTGGCAAGCAACATGCACTCTTCGATAAGCTTTTGCGCATCGCCGCGCGTACGCGGTAAAATGGCTTCGATACCACCTTTTTCATTAAACTTAATATAAGTTTCAACCGTTTCAAACTCCATTGCATGACGTTCTTCACGCTTTTTCAGCAGCAGCTCATACAATTGATGTAAGGTATCGACCGATTTTTTGACGTCTTTATTACCGGTTAATGATGTAGGTACGCTGTTATCTTTTGGATTAGCAAGGTAAGCATTCACTTGATTATAAGTGAGACGCGCTTGCGAATGCATAACCCCAGGATAGAACTCATAGCCAGTAACGTTACCGGCACGCGATATTTTGATATCGGCAACCATACAAAGGCGGTCACGCTCAGGGTTCAATGAACACAAACCATTAGATAATACTTCAGGCAGCATTGGAATGACGCGATGCGGGAAGTAGACGGACGTTCCGCGCTCGAAAGCCTCTTTATCAAGAGGCGAGTTTGGTGTCACGTAATAACTCACATCGGCAATTGCCACTAACACACGATAGTTACCACCTGAGCGTTTTTCGGCAAATACGGCATCATCAAAGTCGCGCGCATCTTCACCATCAATGGTAATCAGGGGTAAATTACGCAGGTCTGTACGACCTTTCAAATCTTTTTCGGTCGGCTCTTGATACGCATTAGCCTGTTGTAGCGCAGCTTCGCTAAAGTCTGACGGAATATCGTAGTTGAGTAGGGTAGTCTCAATAATCAATTCACGGTCATTATCATCAGATAATACTTCAGTGATTTTACCAGTGGCAAATTCATGCTGGTTCGGCCAATCGATAATATCGACTTTGACTGGCGCACCTTGCTTGGCATTGAACGCCTGTACGTTTTCTTCAGTGACGGTAATCGGCTGATGATTGTTTGGACTACCAAGCTCAACGCAGTAACCGTCTTCATCATGCGCCAATGTCCCAATGAAGTTATTTTGGCGACGTTCAACGACATCGACAATACGACCTTCAGTGCGACCACGGTTATCCGTAGACGTACCAACCGCCTGTACTGTATCGCCATTAAATACCCAACGCATCTGCTTTTCATGCAAGAATAGGTCAGGCATATCGCTTAATATAACAAAGCCAAAACCTTTAGGATGGGCTGACACTGTGCCCGTGACAATATCGTGCTCGGTCACGGTGCGATAGCGATAAGGACGCCCATCGCGATTTACTTGACCATCGCGCGCCATTGCTTTTAGGCGATTGCCTAAAGCGTCAAATTGGTCAGGGTCATCAATATTAAAGGCTTTTGCCAATTGTTGATGCGTGACCTCGCCATATTCATTAATCGTACTGAGTATCAGTTCGCGACTAGGAATAGGGTTGACGTATTTTTGTGCCTCATTCGAGGCGTTTGGATCATTCCAACTCATAAATTACCGTATCTATTTTTAAAATTATTAATAAGTACTATCTTAACACGAACAACGCCGTAATATCTTAGGTCAATTGTCTTATGTGCATCAGATAGCAAGTCGCTGCTAGCGTTAATAGCTAACAGTATTCAACATGCGAGATAAACCAAATACTAAATATCGATATCAACCGTATTTGATTGATTGGTTATCTTTTTAATATTTAACTCTTTCGATACTTCAAGTACCGTTGTTTGATTCGACTTATCGAGATATTTCTGCGCTTTATCAACTTCAGCTGTCAAAGTATTGACCGTCTGCTTCATATTTTCTAATGCTTCAATTTTATAATTGCTAATCATATCCATTGTATCATAGACGTTATTGAAGGCATTCTGCAGTTTATCAAGCTCAATCGTGCTACTGGTTGCCTGCTCGTGAATCTCAAGTGACTGGCGTTTGAGCATTGCCGATGTCGATTCAATCAAGCTGCTGGTGGTTTTATTTAACGCCGTAATTTGGTCAAGTACCAGTTTTTGATTGGTCATTGCTTGAGCGACAACCACTGCTGTACGTAGTGCCGAGATAGTCGTCGTGGTCGCGCGGTCTACGCCTTTAATAAGCTCTAAGTTATTTTTACGAATGGTATCAAGAGCTAAGTAACCTTGCACGTTTACGGCTAACTGGGTTAAAAAGTCAGTATTTTTTTGACGCACATAAAACAGCATTTCTTCTTTAATAATACGCGCTTTTTCAGGGTCAGTGGCTTCAACAGCATAAACCTTTTGTTCAAGCTGCTCATCGATTTTTTTGCCAACATAGATATATTGGCGAATTGATTGCATCAATTCCCACATATTGACCTTTTCTTGCTCAATCATGGCATTGTCTTTGAGCAGCTCATCTTTGCCATTATAAAGGCTGGTCACTACCGCGTTAATATGCGATTGCGCCGATTCGTATTGACGGAAATAATCTTGTACTTTATTACCAAATGGAATAAGACCAAATAGCTTACGTGAGCTGGTGAGCTCTTTTTTGCTCGGGTCTAAATCTTCGACAATCCCGCGCAACTCAGTCAATGACTTGGCAATAGGCGAATTGTCAAACAAGCTCTCATTGAGACTTTTCGCTGGCAGATCAAGCATACGGTTCGACACTTGCGCCGATTCACGGATTTCTTTGTTACCCAAATTATGGATAGATTGCACGTTTTGCTGAAACTCAGAGCTGTGTACCGAGTTGTTAATCACGTGATCAACAAAGGCATCGACCTTGGCATCAAGTTCTGGAATATGGCTTTCATCCAGCTTTACCATTTGATCGGCTTCGCTTTTTTGTATTTCTTTCACCGGCTCAGGTGCAGTTAAAGTAATGCTTGGCGTTGAGGCGTTTTCGGGTGGGGTTAGTTCTTGCATGGAATTTCCTATAATATTTAAAGAGCTAATGTAGTTATTAAAGATATTAATAGTCTTAGTATCGACTATGGCTGTCCTCTTAATGGCTATGCTCTTAATTGTTATGTTATTGATTATTGTTATTTGGATTGCTTTTAAGCGTAATAGAACAGACCTTTAGATTAACTGGTAATGAAAAGGTTGAGAAGATAGGTTTTGTAAACTAGGTTTCGCAAGTTTCATAGATTAAAAAATAATGATTTGCTGGTTTATATATTAAAAAACCATCAATATCCCGTAGCATATTGATGGCTTGAATTTAAATAGCTATTTAAATGTCTATATAGGCTGCTGATAGCCACGACAAATCGCAAGCTATTGAACAGACTATTTTTTCTTGGTAGGACCTAACAGCATACCCATTTGACGACCTTCCATCTTTGGATATTGCTCGACGTTTGCAATCTCAGCAGTGTCTTCGATGATGCGATCTAGTTGCTTACGACCAATCTCTTGGTGCGCCATTTCACGACCACGGAAACGAATACTGATTTTAACTTTGTCTTGGTCTTCTAAGAAGCTGACGATTTTTTTCAGTTTGACCTGATAATCGGCTTCTTCAGTACTAGGACGCAGCTTCATCTCTTTCAGCTGAGTTTGCTTTTGGTTCTTTTTAGCTTCTTTCGCTTTTTGCTTTTGATCATAGAGGAAATGCTTATAATCCATGATTTTGCATACTGGCGGCTTGGCATCTGGAACCAATTCGACCAAATCTAGACTGTCCTCACGTGCCGCTTTCATCGCGGTATCGATATCTACCACGCCCATCTGTTCGCCGTCTTCTTTAACGAGACGGACTTCTTTGGCTGTGATATCTTCGTTGATGTTCAAACGGTTTGACTGTTTAATAGGTATTACTCCTCATCTGTTTTTGGGGTCTGTCGGCCTTTTTTGCCAACAGCGGTCTGTACTAATGTAATAAATTCTGCAACACTCATGACGCCGAGGTTTTCACCTTCACGAGTTCGGACGTTGACGCTGCCCGATTCGACTTCTTTATCTCCCAATACTAGCATATAGGGAACGCGTTCTAATGTTTTCTCTCGTATCTTAAATCCAATCTTTTCGTTACGCAAGTCACTAGTGGCTCGCAGACCTGCATTTTTCAGCTCACGCACCACATTTTCGCAAGCATCAGCTTGTTTATCAGTGATATTCATTACTGCAACCTGCTGTGGTGCCAACCATACTGGCATCCAACCGGCGTAGTTTTCAATTAAGATACCGATAAAGCGCTCAAACGAACCCAAGATAGCACGGTGCAACATTATAGGCACTTCACGCTCATTTTGCTCATTAACAAATTCGGCATCGAGGCGCTCAGGCATATTTGGGTCAACCTGAATGGTACCGCACTGCCAGACGCGACCTAGCGAGTCTTTTAGACTAAATTCAATTTTTGGACCATAGAACGCGCCTTCACCCGGTAAATAAGCCCAATCTAGTCCTGAGCTATCTAACGCATCTGCCAAGGCCTTTTCGGCAAAGTCCCAAGATTCATCGCTACCAACCCGTTTTTCAGGGCGGGTCGAGAGCTTCATAATAATATTGTCAAAACCGAAATCTTCATAAACGGCAAGGGTCAGCTTAATAAAGTCCGCCACTTCTTGCTGAATCTGCGCTTGGGTACAGAAGATATGCGCATCATCTTGGGTAAAACCACGCACGCGCATCAAACCATGCAATGAGCCTGATGGTTCATTACGATGGCACGAGCCAAACTCTGCCATACGTAGCGGTAATTCACGGTAAGACTTTAAACCTTGATTAAAGACTTGCACGTGACACGGGCAGTTCATTGGTTTTACCGCATAATCACGGTTTTCACTCGAGGTGGTAAACATGTTGGTGGCATAGTTACCCCAATGGCCTGAACGTTCCCACAAGCTGCGATCGACGATTTGTGGCGTTTTAATTTCTTCATAGCCATTATCATGTTGTACTTTACGCATATATTGCTCAAGTACCTGATAAATCGTCCAGCCGTTAGCATGCCAAAACACCATACCCGGCGCTTGCTCTTGCATATGGAACAGATTTAATGCTTTACCAATCTTACGATGGTCACGTTTTTCGGCTTCTTCAATACGTTGGATATAGGCTTTCAAATCTTTTTTATCTGCCCACGCCGTACCATAGATACGTTGTAGCTGTTCGTTTTTGGCATCGCCACGCCAATAAGCACCTGACATTTTAGTTAGTTTAAAAACTTTTAAGAAGCGAGTGTTTGGCACGTGTGGACCACGGCACATATCGACATATTCTTGATGATGATATAGACCAAAAGCTTCTTCGCCAGGCATATCATTAATCAGCTTAAGCTTATAGTCTTCGCCACGCTCTTCAAATATCTTGATAACTTCATCGCGTGGCGTTATTTTTTTGATAACGTCATAATCTTGCTTAATCAGCTCCATCATACGTTTTTCAATTTTCTCCATGTGCTCAGGCGTAAATGGCGTCTCACTATAGATGTCGTAATAAAAGCCATCTTCAATGACAGGACCAATCACCATTTTTACATCAGGATATAGCTGCTTAACGGCATGACCTAATAAGTGGGCAGCCGAGTGGCGAATGATATCGACACCGTCAGCATCTTTTGGCGTTACGATTTCAACTTTAGCATCATGGGCGATAGGGTCGTGCGCATCGACTAGCTGACCATCTACGCGCCCAGCGACCGTCGCTTTCGCCAATCCTGCCCCAATACTTTGCGCCACTTCCATGACCGTTGTATTGCCTTCGAAGTTTTTTACGCTACCATCGGGTAAAGTAATCGCTACCATAATCTATTCACCTTTTTGCGTCCGTTGGCAGTGATGATTGCAACCATCAATCATATAACCGTAAGACTGCGTCAATTATATCTAACCGCTTTGATATGTTGGATATGTTGTAAGAAATGGACATTAACTACAAGCACTGCGCTTAAACTTATATAGCATCATATATAGTAGGACAATTATTAAGTCATCTAATGACCCGTAATCAACTTAGTATGATGTCAAATAAGCACCCTTCTAATAAAGGTAAGCAGACATGCTATGAAGTAATGTCATAAAAGCAGCTATTATAGCAAAAACCGTCTATTAACACTAGCAAGCAAGGGGTTACGTCAGTTTTTATATATAGGTGCTATTTGTATAAATATCAAGAAGGATAAATATACAGATAGCTATGCACATAGAGAAGGGGGTTATCAATAAGCATCATGACAGTAATAAAAAATTTTGAATTACTTAATACATCTAGCAGACTTATTGTCCGCAAGCTTTCGAGCTTCTATATTCATATTTTTACTTGGTTCAATAACACCCAACAAACACGACTTCTCTTTATTTAAACGAATGACAACCAATTGCTGCTTGTCCTGTTCCCTCGGTAAATAAAACGAATCACCATCCAAGGGATCTATTTGAGCCGTATAAATACGATAGATAAGAGCATGATACTTCTGTGCATTACCAACTTTCTCATATCTCCACTCAACAGTCTCACCCACATGAAAAGGCGGTATAGGCTGATAAGATACCTTGTGATTGTTATATATTAAATCTACCCCAGATCTCAAATCACGACTGAATGTATGCAATAAATAGTTAGCTTTTGAAGGGCAATTTGCCTGATATAGATTTTCGACCATACTCAAAGTTTGGCAGTCTTCCTCTTTAAGAGAGGTATAATTAGAACTAATATTAGCAAGCGCAGCAGTAGTTGCTAAAAGAGTGACCCAGCCAACTATTAATAAGCCTAATTTCATAAACATCCTTAATAATGTTTTGGCATTACTACAAGCTTAGATTTATAAGACTATAGAATAAAGCTAAAGTCTCAAAGTTAAATCGTAAGCAATCAAGGGGTTAGGATATATATTAATTTAAACGTCCAAACCCCCTTGACCCCCACATCAAACCGCGTATAATGCCACCCAGTCGAAGGGAAGGCGGATTGAGAATGACTTGTCATTCAAATAATTCTAACCAGCTTTAAGTAAGTTATTTCTAATTTTAGATTCATTTAAAATAACCACTTGACTTACTGATTTAAACGTCTATAATACGCACCTCATTAAGACAAACGGAATGACTTATATGTAAATTTACATATAACAAACCTGACTAACTTACTGAAACAATTTATAAAAAAGCTTGACAAACCAAATCATTGTGATATGATAGTCAGCTCGCTTCAAGGCATAACCAATATGGTTTAAGCCAATGAAGTGAAAGTAATACCCTATATATCAACTACTGGACGACAGTAGCTTGACACTATTTAAAAGCATAACTAAAGAACAACTTGTGTGGATTTTTGCTGATTCAGAATGCTAAAAAATAAAGTT